>NZ_JBFRTN010000030.1:0-12211 GCF_041474095.1 Vibrio sp. 10N.222.54.A3 | reverse complement strand
CGCGATGAACCTTTTTTAATATCCTCAGATCCAAAGACACCTTCAGCCTTCGAATGTTTAAACACCGCCAAAACATATCGAATACTCGAACTCTCCTACGTTCGCTCTATGTCCCCCTCTATGTCCCGACAGCCCATCACTCTGAATTATCCTTCACCCGCCCCTAAAACAACTACTGCATATACTTTTCTCTGCCTAAAAAGCATCGACTTATTCCCAAATGATGACAAAACCCGAACAATTGTAAATTTATTGTAAAAATCTCTTTGTTGGCATTATTTTTATGTATAGGATTATCAGTAGGGCTTGATATCCCGAATACCATAGTCTTATTGGTGCACATACCAAAAGGATATCCATACAAAGCAAGATCAGTACTTATATTTATTTCGTTTTTCGACCTAGCTACAGCCGTTTATGTTGCAGTCGAATGAAGTAGATATACCGCTGAGATATACAAATCAAATAGAAAACAAACACAACAGCAACAAACATAATTTATTAAAAAGACAGGGAAAACCATGAAAAACATACGTGAATTATTTTTTGGGTTTATATTATTGTTTAGTTCCAGTGCATTTGCAGAAGAAGGATCATTTAACCAAGCTATCAGCAACTTAAGTCAAAGTGTTGATGGGTTTTTCAACGAATACACAGGTTGGTTCGTTGGGCTGATATTTAAAAGTGTACCGATTGGTGAAGCTAACTTCCCCGTGATTGTTGGCTGGCTGTTGCTCGCTGCGATCATCTTCACTGTTTATTTTGGCTTTGTTCAATTTAAACGTGTCGGCATGGCGATAGACATTATCAAAGGTAAGTATACCGATCCTAACTCTAAAGAGGACGGCGAGGTTTCTCACTTTCAAGCGTTAACAACGGCGCTTTCTGGTACTGTCGGGCTTGGTAACATTGCCGGTGTAGGTGCTGCACTTGCGATTGGTGGCCCTGGCGCGACATTCTGGATGATCTTGTGTGGCCTTCTGGGTATGGCTTCTAAGTTCTGTGAGTGTACCTTAGGTGTGAAATACCGAACTATCCTACCTTCAGGTGTTGTTTCGGGTGGTCCAATGTACTACCTAAGCCAAGGTCTGGGTGAAAGAGGTTTAGGCGGACTAGGTAAAGTGCTCGCTATTGGTTTCGCATTAATGTGTATTTTAGGCGCATTGGGCGGCGGTAACATGTTCCAAGCTAACCAAGCACACGCCATGTTAACTTACGCATTTGATGTACCAAGTGAATACGGTGTGATCACTGGCCTTGTACTTGCCTCTTTAGTTTTCTCTGTGATTGTTGGTGGTATGCCTTCTATCGCATCGGTAACAGAAAAAGTTGTTCCTTGGATGGCTGCTCTGTATATCGGTATGGCTCTGATTGTCATCGGTTCTAACCTTGATCAAGTTGGCCCTGCGTTCAGCGCAATCTTTACAGGTGCATTTACTGGTGAAGGTGTTGTTGGTGGATTTATTGGTGCGCTAATTCAAGGCTTGAAACGTGCAACATTCTCGAACGAAGCAGGTGTAGGTTCAGCAGCTATCGCTCACTCAGCGGTTAAAACAAAAGAACCAATCACCGAAGGTCTAGTATCACTATTAGAACCGTTCGTTGATACGGTAATCATTTGTACAATGACCGCATTGGTTATCACTATCGCTGGTTTAAACGTAGGTCCATTCGATGGCTCTGGTTTAACGGGTGTAACGCTGACTGCTGCATCGTTTACTGAAACGGCAGAAGTATTCAAATACACACTCGCTCTCGCAGTAATCATGTTTGCGTTTTCTACCATGATCTCTTGGTCGTACTACGGTCTTAAAGCTTGGACTTACCTATTTGGTGAAGGCAAAACAACGGAGCTGATTTTCAAAGTGATGTTCTGTGTGTTTGTTGTTATTGGTGCCACGATTCAATTTGGTGCGGTAATCGACTTCTCTGATGCGGCTATCTTTGCGATGTCTATCTTCAACATTCTTGGTCTGTACTTCTTGATGCCAGTTGTGAAGAAAGAACTGCAATCGTTTGTTGCTCGTGTGAAATCAGGCGAAATCAAAACGTATGAGAAATAACGTTTAGTGGAATGAGGTTTTGCTCTAGTAGCTAACTGCATTCTAAGAAACGACACAGCTCTAAAAACGAAACTGTTCTAAAAATTTTTGTAAGACCCTTTGCTTGAGAAAGCGAGAACAGGACTGCAACTTATCCAAAATCCCTACCAGCTTGGCTTGTGGGGATTTTTTATGTCTGAACGATTAGGCGAATAACTACCTTCAATGCCCTGCTCACTCTTTTCACCCTTTTCACTCTGTTCATCATCGTGTTCAACATCGACACGACGAACCAACTCTTCTACTTTGATCATCTCTTTTTGCGCTAATGGCGAGCGACAATCATCGAAACAATAAGCTATGGTGCAGTTCTCACAAAGATACTCTGGCATCACTCCATCCCTTGTCGTCAAAGCAGCCAAATGCGAGCTAGCAATCGACTGCGTGTTCATCCTGAACAACACTATTATGCAGCGACTCTGAGCTGAAAATATGTATGCAAAGTCATTTAATAGACAACAAGTAACATATCATTGTGGATATACGTAACTATTCACAAATATCTAAGCAAACAATGAAAACACTTAAATAATCAATAATGAGAACGCACCGGATCTATGCTCTCGACAAACGCAAAACGCCCACATCACGTGTGTGATGTGGGCGTTTCAATATTTAATGCAAAACTAACGTTAGGTTGGTAAAGCCTTCGGCTTATAGACCCATCTCTTCAGTGAGAGTTTTGATCTGTTTGAGGTCCATGGTGTGGACTTCAATCATTTGTCTTATATCACTCAGTCGAGAGTTAGCGTTATCTTGCTTCTCACACGCGTCAGATTTCGCATCCCATGATGTGCCATCTAAGTAAACATCACACGCTTTCTTAAGAGAACCAAGATTCTGCTCGAGTTGATCTCTTTCTTTCTCAAGTTTTTCAAGTTCTTGAGAAATCTGTAATTCTTTTCGGAAAACTTCACGCGCACGCTCAAACAAAGTCGATTGCATGTCAGCCTGACGATTAAGTTTCTGGTTGTCTTGCTGAGTTTGCTCTAACGTTTGCTTCTGTTCATTTAGCTGTTGCTCTAACGAGTAGTTCGCCTTCTCTAAAACCGAAGACTGCTTCGCTAATTCCTGGAGCTCTTTTTGATGCTCTTCCGTTTGTTTCACTAGAGCGGCTTCTACTTTCGCATCGATTTCGGTATCAACTTTTGCCACTTTAGTTTCAACGGATGTCATCAACTGTGCTCTGCTGTCATGCAGTTCTTGATAACGAGTTTCGAGTACCTGGTAAGTGGACTCCCACTTAGAAGCCGTAACTGTAGAACCAATTAAGCCACCCAGTGCTAAACCTATAACCGCAGCAATGCCGATATAGAGCTGACTGCGCTTATCGCGTTCTTCTATAACAACCACTTCATCTTGTTCGCTTTGTCCAGATTGCTGGTTCACTAGCGGGTACTCCCAAAAATTTATTTAACGTTACGCGGTCACTGACACGAATGCCAATACTGATTGTGAAGGCTCAGTTAAACCTATCGCTCAAGCCAGAAGCACTTAAGCTTTACTAACACATTCATCCCACCTGTTTACAGGCAGGCTTAACGAGTTAACTCCGAAATCATCAAGCTGGCAGTATACAAAAGGAAACTGCTAACGATAACTATCACTACCCATTTTTGCAGTTTTTCGTTTGTCCGGTAACGAAATAGTACAAATGCCAAAGCCAATAAAAAAACAATCGCTATTAGTCGAGTCATAACTCCTCCTTGTTTCTCTATTTTATACCATTTAAATAAGCAAGTTACGTCAGAGACTCGTTGTTTGATCATTTAGTTGAACAACATTTGTGCAAACAGATATTTTGTAGCTGACATCACATTTTATATGATCTAGGATACGCCTACAGATTACCTAATTATTTAGGTAATTGTTCCGATGAAGACTGCAGGAGAGTGGTTTTTAACTAAACATTAACATTTAGTTAGATTGACCCGCCGAAGAAGTAAATCTTTCAGGTGCTTTATGCTGGAGAAATCCAGAAAAGTGAGGACTGTCGTTGGAGGAACCTCTGGAGAGAACCGTTAGATCGGTCGCCGAAGGAGCAAGCTTAGTGCCCGTTACTTATCTATAAGTGATTCGCTAAGTGAAACTCTCAGGCAAAAGGACAGAGGAGTGGAAAGCAACAGCCTTAATTAACACAAGAATTCTATCTAGAAATCCGTATGTATTAAGTAGTGCCCCCGATCCCTGAGATCTGCACTGCCTTCCCTCTTCTCCTTAAATTTTTAATTTATTAAGGGGAATCTATGAACCACCTACAAGCTACACTACAAACCATTAACCAATTCGTTTGGGGACCACCACTGCTTATTCTGCTAGTGGGTACAGGTATCTACTTTACTTTTCGCTTAGGCTTACTCCAGTTTAGACACCTCCCAACTGCACTGAAAATGGTGTTCAGCAAAGACAAATCTGGTACGGGTGACGTATCGAGTTTCGCGGCTTTGTGTACTGCACTTTCAGCAACCATTGGTACAGGTAACATCGTTGGTGTAGCGACCGCAATCAAGATTGGTGGCCCTGGTGCCCTATTCTGGATGTGGCTTGCCGCTGTATTTGGTATGGCGACCAAGTACGCAGAATGTCTACTCGCCGTTAAATACCGCAGAACCGATAGCAATGGCGAAATGGTTGGCGGCCCAATGTACTACCTGCAATACGGTGTCGGCTCACGAATCTTAGCGGTAATGTTCGCTGTCTTCGCGCTCGGCGTTGCTTGCTTCGGTATCGGTACCTTCCCACAAGTCAACGCTATCTTGGACGCAACTCAAATCTCATTTGGCGCTTCGCGTGAGATGTCTGCTGTCGTTCTTACGATATTAGTGGCAGTGGTTACCCTTGGTGGTATCCAATCTATCGCTAAAGTGGCAGGGAAAGTTGTTCCTACTATGGCGGTTATGTACGTCGTCGCGTGTTTAAGCGTTCTGATTTCAAATGCCGACCAACTACTGAATGCCATTACCCTTGTTGTGACTTCTGCGTTTACCAACACAGCAGCAACCGGTGGTTTCTTTGGCGCGAGCATCATGCTTGCTATCCAATCAGGTATCGCTCGTGGTGTGTTCTCGAACGAATCTGGCCTAGGTAGCGCACCAATGGCTGCAGCAGCGGCTAAAACAGACTCATGTGTGAAACAAGGACTTGTCTCTATGACAGGTACCTTCTTCGACACCATCATCATCTGTACGATGACAGGTTTGGCGCTTATCTTAACGGGTGCTTGGCAGACTGATCTTTCAGGCGCTGCGATGACCACTCACGCATTCGCTGTTGGTCTGAATGCAGATACCCTTGGCCCTATGTTGGTTTCTGTTGGCTTAATCTTCTTTGCGTTTACAACAATTTTAGGTTGGAACTACTACGGTGAGCGCTGTGTTGTGTTCTTGCTAGGTACCAAAGCTGTATTGCCTTACAAGATCATCTTCATTGCGTTGGTGGCTTCTGGTGCATTCTTAAAGCTCGACATGATCTGGATAATGGCTGATATCGTGAACGGCCTAATGGCAATTCCGAACCTAATCGGGCTTATCTTGCTGCGCCACGTTGTTATCGAAGAAACCAAGCTATTCTTCAAACCGTTGACGTCTTCAAATGATTGTGAAGCAGTTAAAGCGTAAACTGAAGTGATTGAATACCAAGCCCGCATTCAACTGCGGGCTTTTTTATTTTCATCACATAGCGAAACGTCTTAAATTATTATGCAGCACATATGCCCTTATAAATAACAAGAATATTAAATCGACCACTATGCGATTTAATAAAGAAGATTGAAGACTACTAAAAAGAACACTAATAAAACCAACACTTAATTAGATATTAATTATATTTAACAGATTGTGCGTAGGTGTCAGGCGTTTTGTAACAAACATATTAAATTTCTTTTCGTTTCAACGACACAAAAAACCAGAAGAATAAAACATGTGACTTTAATTCATATATTAGTCAGTTTATAGTCATCTACATTGTAGAGAGAATTATAATAAAAATAAAACGTTGGCTATATGATCAGATTCGACCCGATTAAAAACCGTATTTATAACGATGAACGTTCTATTAAAGTAGGATACCGTGAAACTCGGGTCCTGGAGTTATTACATAAAAACTCACCCGATATTGTTAACAAACAAGATATTATTAGCTTCGCTTGGGGAAACGAGTTCATAGGGGATACGTCACTAGCGAAAAGTATAAGTTTACTGCGCCAAGGGTTCGTTAGATTAGGCATCAAAGAAACCCCAATCGTCACCGTTCCTAAGGTGGGCTATCGCCTTATCGATGAGTGCGTGGTAATCGACTCCCCCATCAATAATGCAGCCACAACTCCCCTTGCTGATGCGAGCAACCTGATACCCGTCGGCAATAACGGTATTGCTATCGGTGCAGCTGTTGCAGTCGAACCTAAGCCTAACCCTAAACAAAGTTCGTCGGCTTACTTTCCCACTGCTGAAAACCGAAACAAGTTGTGCTACTTCACCACTGGCTGCTTACTGTTGGCATCAGCGTTATTGGCTTTTGCTAAGGTTAATGAGAGAAACCTCAGCGATATCAACCCCATTAACCGGCTCAACGAGCAATGGATAGGTCAAATACAAGTTTTCCAAGCCCCTGAAATGGCGATGACGCCAGAGCTAGAAAGCATTCTCTATCAGTATCAATGTGATTGCGTGGCGTACATTAGCGAAGAAGCGGAATATTCTGAGCTCTCTATTCTCAACAAAGCCACACGCCAGTCCGTCAACATCTTTTACACGCCAACCCAACTAGATCAAGCCAGTACCGAACTGGCCCTATTCCTAGAAAGAGGTCAATTATGATGCCAATCGTTGCGCTCATTTCTGCATTCGTTTTATTGGTTGGCATATGGAGTATCCCTTCGCCCCAACCAAAAGAAGAGCATCGCTACCAACATAGCGTGGTGGACCTGATAGTGAATGACAATGTATTACGTACCGACGGATTAACGAAAATAAGTAACAACAAGGTGCTGCACCTGATGTCCGTTCAAGACGACAACATGCCCGACCCACTTGTTCTGCGATTCAGAGGAACAGCCCGTCCTTCTCAATCACTTTTCTTTTCTATTTCTGGCACCATTGACTTAGTCTCTGTGCAAAAAATAAATAAAACAATGAATGACAGCCGATTGGCGCCTTACCTGTTAATCAACAATGACCCATTAACGGTAAAGATTGATATCTTAAGTTCGAATGATTTATTTGCCATCATTAAAACGTGTAATACAGGCCGAACGCAACTTCTGGCCAAACGATAATTAGAGATAGTTTAACCACTAGCAAAAAGTGCCCTATTATCAAGTAGCAAGCTTTTCCGATATTACACATAAAAAACGGATGGTTATTTTCATTATTTTATTAGTAATACAATGATTACAGTCTTCCTTACTTTAAGTGTTTGCATTTTAAAACCGATAGCAAAGCAAAATATTCAAGTTAGATTTTTACTCTTTGTCACTCACTACCTGCCCACCTTAAAACTACGAGTATTGTGAATGGTTATACCTGTTCTTCTAATTAACCATTCATACAAACGCCAAAAATAACGTCAAATAATTTTGACGTCTAAGCCCGAATAATGGGCCTTCATTTTTCTAAAAACGGTTTGAGCCCCATCAAACAATTTACGTTCAGTTGCATACTCTTTCACCGTAAAAACACTAATGACAATACAAGCCATTGAATTAACTGGGTAATTTAATTCAACCCTTTTCAGTATCTATCTATTTATCAACATGAAAAAGTGAACTTGTCTTGTTAACTGCACGGCACACAAAACATTATCAAAATAGAAAAATTACAAATGAGGGAATTGTTAATGATCACAGTAAACAGAAGTCTCTTAGCAACCGCAGTGTTGTCTGTTCTATCAACCGGTGTAAATGCGAAGATTTACCCAGACCAAATAGTGTTTGACCAACTTGGTGAAGATGTCTGTCGCTCTGGTTATCGTCCTATAGACCGTTATGAAGCAGAAGAGCAGAAGAGTACTTTGGTCGCTCGCATGGGCACTTGGCAGATCACCGGGTTAAAAGGAAACTGGGTAATCATGGGGCCGGGTTATCATGGCGAAATTAAGCAATCAAGCAGTGGGTCAACGTTCTGTTACCCAAACAACGACCAATCTGAAATCCCTAACTATTCCGCCAAATCGGTTCAGGAAGGCAGCGAAATCGATGTTCAGTATGAATTAGTGAACAACCGTAACGACTTTGTACGCCCATTAAGCTACTTAGCCCACAACCTAGGTTACGCTTGGGTTAGCGGTAATAACAGTCAGTACGTGGGCGAAGACATGACGATAAAGCGCTCTGGCAACAGTTGGGTAATACAAGGAAATAACAATGGCTCTTGTAGCGGCTATCGCTGTGATGAAAAAACCAAAATCACCGTCGACAATTTTGCCTACACCGTTAACGACGACAACTTTTGGCATGGTGATGTTGTCGAGTCGGATCGTGAACTAGTGAAAACGGTTTACGCGACGGCAAGAAACAACAGCAACATCGCGCAACAAGTGGTGGTAGACCTAAAAGTAGACGAATCAACAAACTGGTCGAAAACGAACAGCTACGGATTCTCACAGAGCGTTCAAACAGAGAACACCTTCAAGTGGCCTTTGGTTGGCGAAACTAAGCTCACCGTTAAGTTCGAGGCTAACCAAAGCTTCGCTGAAACAAATGGCAACTCCACTAGCGAACAAGTAACACTTCAAGCTCGTCCTATGGTTCCTGCGAATTCGGAGCTACCGATTCGAGTTGAGCTGTATCGTTCAAGCATCTCTTACCCGTACCGATTCAACGCCGATATTAGCTACGATGTTGAATTCAACGGCTTCCTTCGTTGGGGTGGCAACGCGTGGCACTCTCATCCAGATAACCGCCCGTACAAGGCTCATACCTTCACCATGGGCCGTGGCAGCAGTGAATCTGCCGACATTCGCTACCAATGGGATCACCGTTACATCCCAGGTGAAACTAAATGGTGGGATTGGGGCTGGGCGATTAAAGAAGCTGGCTTATCAAGCATGCAATACGCGACTGGCGGAAGCTTACGCCCCTTCCACTCTTACGTGTCTGGAGATTTCTACGCTGAATCTCAATTTGCAGGTACTATCGAAATTGGACAAGCAACACCAATTACTAACAATCTACGCAGCAAAAGAAGTACTGATTCCGTCAACGAATCTACTGAGCGCATTGGCGACATCGAAGTTACCACCAACTTTAACGCCGATGAGTTGAGTGACTTAGGTTTCGAAGGTGCTGAGATGAACATTAGCGTCGTTGAATAACTGCGCTGTAGAATAAGATCGGTACAAAGATCTACCAGTAATAAAGCACAAAGCCCACGACACATCGTGGGCTTTCATATATTCATGTTCAACTGAAAACGGTGAATTACACAGGCTCTTCCATCAGAAGCTTAACACCCAGCCCAACCAGCACCATGCCCGTCACGCCTTCCATCCACTTCATAAAACTCGCGTTTTTGAGCAAATTTTTAGCCGAGTTAAGCGCGCCAGCCAAACCACATTGCCATACCATCGCAATCATAAAGTGTACCGAAGCCATCAACATAGATTGCAATAAAGGCGAACCTTCAGGGTTTACAAATTGAGGTAAAAAGGCCAGATAGAAAACTGCTGTTTTTGGGTTAAGAACGTTAGACAGAAAGCCTTCACGCAAAGAACGCTTTGCACTGTAAGCCTGCTGAGCTTGTTCTCCGACCTTCAAACCGCCACCGTTTTTCATCAATGCTCGCAAACTGCTTAAGCCAAGCCAGATGAGGTAAACCGCACCTACCATCTTAACGGCTTGAAAGAGTTCAGCGGATTGGGCGAGGATTGCAGATATACCCACAGCAGAGAAAAACGCGTGTACATACAAGCCGCTACAAATACCAAAGCTCGTCATACAACCGTCAGCTAAGCCAGAGCGGCTAGTATTGCGAATCACCAAAGCCGTATCTAAGCCCGGCGTTAGCGTTAAAATAGTGATGGCAATTAGAAATGCCTCAAAGTTCAAAATATCCATATCATTGTCATTTTTGTTCAGCGATCTATCATCAATACCGTGTATCTGAACAATTCGCAAGCAACAATTGCCACCAGCTATACAACTCACTGATTTTGTGCACAATAGAACAGTTTGATTTGTTAAGAAATAGTAAATTCAAGGCATCGTACCGCCTCATGCTTTTCTCGCTATATCTTCGACTGCGAAGGTCGGCGTCATTAAAAAGCAAAGCCATAATCAAAGTACACGAGATGAACCTTAACGCTGACGCAGCCCTAAGGATCATTTAAAGAAACCAAATTAAGAGTAGTCAAATGAGCGCATTCAAAAAACTAGTCGAACACTCTCAAAAATGTTCACGCTTTCAACACCTAGCTTCTATTTGTGGTTGGGACCAAGCTTCAATGATGCCAGCAGGTGGTAACCAAGCTCGTAGTGAAGCGATGGCCGAGCTTTCTGTTCATATTCACGGCTTAATGACTCAACCACAGCTTGGCGATTGGATTGCAGACGCTGAAAATGAAGCGCTGAACACTGAGCAACAATCGTCACTTCGTGAAATAAAACGCCAGTGGCAACAAGCAAACCTACTTCCAGAAAAACTGGTTGAAGCGAAATCTCTATCGGGTTCAAAATGTGAACATGCGTGGCGTAGCCAACGCGGTAACAACGACTGGGTTGGATTCGAAAAGAACTGGCGTGAAGTGGTTGAGCTTTCTCGTGAAGAAGCGCAGATTCGCGCAGACGCAGCCAACCTAACGCCTTATGATGCGATGCTGGATATTTATGAACCGGGCACCAGCTCTACTTCACTTGATACCCTATTTGCAGACGTTAAAACTTGGCTTCCAGGTTTAATTGATGAAGTGATCGAAAAACAATCGAGCGAGCAATTTAACGCACCATCAGGTATCTATTCGACCGAGAAACAGAAAGCACTGGGTTTAGAAGTCATGAAGCTGCTTCAGTTCGATTTTGAACACGGCCGATTGGATGAAAGTGTTCACCCATTCTGTGGCGGCGTCCCTTCAGACGTGCGTATCACAACACGCTATGACGAAGCGGAATTCGTTCAAAGCTTAATGGGTATTGTGCATGAAACAGGCCACGCACGTTACGAACAAGGCTTACCAAAACACCTAGCAGGACAACCAGCGGGGGAAGCTCGTTCTATGGGCATTCATGAATCTCAATCTTTATTCTTCGAGATGCAAGTCGGCCGCAGCGACCCGTTCATTGGACACTTAGCGAACTTGGCTGGTCAGCAATTCTCAGGCTCAGAATTTGAGAAAGAAAACTTCCAGAAGATCTACACGCGCGTGAAGAAAGACTTCATCCGTGTCGATGCTGATGAACTCACCTACCCTGCACACGTTATCCTGCGTTACGAGATTGAGCGTGACTTGATCAACGGCAAGATCAAACACACTGACGTGCCAGAGTTATGGAATACCAAGATGCAGTCTTACCTTGGTTTAAGCACTCAAGGCAACTTCACTAACGGCTGTATGCAAGACATCCACTGGACAGACGGCGCATTTGGTTACTTCCCATCGTACACATTAGGTGCGATGTACGCGGCGCAGTTCATGGCTTCAATGAAGAAAACGGTAGATATAAACTCTGTGATTGAAAGCGGTGACCTATCCCCTATCTTCACTTGGTTAGAATCAAACATTTGGAGCAAAGGCAGCCTGCTGACCACTGATGACTTGGTGAAAGGTGCAACGGGCGAAACCTTGAATGCGCAATACTTCAAAGACCATTTGAGAAGTCGTTATCTGTAGATAAAACGCCCAACTACATTGAAAGTTTCTACTTGCAGAGCTTGCTGTGTAAGTAGAACCAAGCTGAAAAAAGCATAGTACAAGTATTGTAAGTCAAAAGTCACAATTATGGCTGAAGGGTAGCTTTGGTTCTAACTAGAAAAGGGGCACTTCTGAGTTACGAAGTGCCATCTGTGAAGGTTCTGGACAAAACCTTGTTACGAACCTCAGAGCACTTAAAGTTTCGGATAACTTCTGCTATTGAAATAGTAATCAATTTGCTTACATTCTAACATAGACAGGATCTTAAG
>NZ_JBFRTN010000029.1:0-81644 GCF_041474095.1 Vibrio sp. 10N.222.54.A3 | reverse complement strand
CTATTTAATCAAATGATTAATTAATTTAGCCACCCTTTTAATTTTATTGGTGAATCGTTCCATCAAAAAGATTTACTACAAAGTTTTAACCTACACATCAGCCAAACGATAAACTAACCGCCCAGTACAAAACACTCAATCAGCTGATAACACCAGCAAACAACACGCAAGCAGCACAAACCAAAAAAAAACACCGCCAAAGCACGCTGATATTGGATTTTCTTGTTTGACGCTCAGAATAAATTGCGGTAAATATGGTGTTAACAGTTTATTTACGGATATTTGTGTAATGATTTTTTCTTCTTCTCGACTGCTGAAACTTCTCCTTATCGTGAACCAATCGCGCGGGTAAGTTGTGGGTCAAGAACTACACAAATATTAAAACCCGCGCTGAGCGGGTTTTTTTGTAACTGGCACTTTTAAAAGAACATCATTCTTAATAATAATTTGGATAGCAATCGATTCATTATCGATATAAGGAAGCACCCATGAACGATCAAGTGATAATTTTTGACACGACCTTACGTGATGGCGAGCAAGCGTTGGCTGCAAGCTTAACGGTAAAAGAGAAATTACAGATCGCTTATGCACTTGAACGACTGGGTGTAGATGTTATTGAAGCGGGCTTTCCGGTGTCATCACCAGGCGACTTTGAGTCAGTACAAACCATCGCAAAAAATATTAAAGACAGCCGAATCTGTGCACTTTCTCGTGCTGTAGCGAAGGATATCGATGCCGCTGCAGAAGCGTTAAAAGTCGCTGAGCAGTTCCGTATTCACACCTTCATTTCTACATCAACGGTTCACGTGCAAGATAAATTACGCCGTAGCTACGACGATGTTGTCGATATGGCAGTAAAAGCGGTAAAGCATGCGCGCAACTACACAGACGATGTTGAGTTCTCTTGTGAAGATGCAGGTCGTACGCCTATCGATAACCTATGTCGTATGGTTGAAGCGGCAATCAACGCGGGCGCGAAAACCATCAACATTCCAGACACAGTGGGCTACACAGTACCTAACGAGTTTGGTGGCATTATCAAAACGCTATTTGATCGCGTTCCAAACATCGACCAAGCAATCATCTCTGTTCACTGTCACGATGACTTGGGTATGTCGGTTGCTAACTCAATTGCTGCGGTACAAGCCGGTGCTCGTCAAGTTGAAGGTACTATTAACGGTATCGGTGAGCGTGCGGGCAACTGTTCTTTAGAAGAAATCGCAATGATCATCAAAACTCGCCAAGAGTTACTAGGTGTTCATACTGGTTTGGATCATCAAGAGATTCACCGTACCAGTAAGTTGGTTAGCCAGCTTTGCCACATGCCAATTCAAGACAACAAAGCAATCGTCGGTGCTAACGCATTCAGCCACTCTTCAGGTATCCACCAAGACGGCATGCTTAAGAACAAGAACACTTACGAGATCATGACTCCTGAGTCTATTGGCTTGAAAAACAAAGCATTGAACCTAACCAGCCGCAGTGGTCGTGCAGCCGTTAAGAGCCACATGGACGCAATGGGCTACAAAGACAATGAGTACAACCTAGATTCATTGTACGAAGACTTTTTGAAACTGGCTGACCGTAAAGGCCAAGTATTCGATTACGACCTAGAAGCACTAATGCACTTCGCAAATCTACGTGACGAAGATGACTTCTATAAACTTAACTACCTAAGCGTACAATCTGGTAGTGTTATGTCTACCACCAGCATCAAGCTGCAATGTGGTGATGAAGAGAAATGCGAAGCGGCTGTCGGTAACGGCCCGGTTGATGCTTTATACCAATGTATCTACCGCTTAACGGGTTACGAAATTGCATTGGATAAATTCGACCTTACCGCGAAAGGTGAAGGCGAAGATGGCTTAGGCCAAGCTGATATTATTGCGAACTACAAAGGCCGCAAGTACCACGGTACAGGCGTTTCAACGGATATCGTTGAGGCCTCTGGTCAGGCGCTACTGCACGTTATTAATAGCATTCAACGCGCAGACACCATTGCTGAAATGAAACAGCAAAGAATCGCAACAGTTTAAACACCCAATAACAGAGCCCTAGAGCCGATGTTATTGGCTTTAGGGACAAAATTTAAAACGAGCTAAATAGCTCAGTAACAAAGAATTAAAGGATTAACATGACTGATAAATCATACAAAATTGCCGTACTACCTGGTGATGGCATTGGCCCAGAAGTAATGCAACAAGCGCATAAAGTGCTAGACGCGATCGAAAAGAAGCACGCGATTAGCTTTTCTCGCGAAGAGTATGATGTTGGTGGTATTGCAATTGATAACCACGGCTGTCCACTTCCAGAAGCAACAGTCACTGGCTGTGAAGAATCTGACGCAGTACTTTTTGGTTCTGTTGGCGGTCCTAAATGGGAACACCTTCCACCGAACGACCAACCAGAGCGTGGTGCCCTACTTCCTCTACGTAAACACTTCCAACTGTTCTGTAACCTACGTCCAGCTCAAATCCATAAAGGTCTAGAGTCTTTCTCTCCTTTACGTGCTGACATCTCAGGTAACGGTTTCGACATCGTGGTAGTCCGTGAGCTAACAGGCGGTATCTACTTCGGCCAACCTAAAGGCCGTGAAGGCGAAGGCGCAACTGAAAAAGCTTTTGATACAGAGGTTTACCACCGCTACGAAATCGAACGTATTGCAAAGATTGCGTTTGAATCGGCACGCCTACGTAACAAAAACGTTTACTCAATCGATAAAGCGAACGTTCTACAGAGCTCTATCCTATGGCGTGAAGTCGTTGAAGAGATCGCAAAAGATTACCCAGATGTAACGCTAAACCACATGTACATCGACAACGCGACCATGCAGCTAATCAAAGACCCGTCTCAATTTGACGTAATGCTATGTTCAAACATCTTCGGCGACATCATTTCTGATGAGTGCGCAATGATCACTGGTTCTATGGGTATGCTTCCTTCTGCAAGCTTGAACGAAAGCAACTTCGGTCTATATGAACCAGCAGGAGGCAGTGCACCAGACATCGCAGGTAAGAACATTGCAAACCCAGTCGCGCAAATCCTTTCTGCAGCCCTAATGCTTCGTTACAGCCTAGGCGAAGAAGCGGCAGCACAAGACATCGAAGCAGCGGTTTCTAAAGCACTTTCTGCAGGCGAGCTAACGGCAGACCTTGCTGGCAAAAACCAAGCGCTGACTACCTCTGAAATGGGTGACAAGATCGCTGAGTACATCTTAGCTTCATAAGCTAAAGGCTCCGATTAGAAGCAAGTATATAAGAATAATATCAAGCCAAGTCAGCGTAAACCGCATGACTTGGCTCGAAACAAACACTGGGACTGATGCTCCCAAGGAAGAAAAGCTATGTCGACAAACCAGCACGCAAAAACCTTATACGAAAAAGTTTATGACGCTCACGTTGCGGTTGCAGCGAAGGGCGAAACACCAATTCTTTATATCGATCGTCACTTAGTTCACGAAGTAACGTCACCTCAAGCATTTGATGGCTTGCGTGAGAAAGGCCGCAAAGTTCGCCAAGTTGGCAAGACTTTCGCGACCATGGATCACAACGTATCGACACAAACTAAAGACATCAACGCTTCTGGTGAGATGGCTCGTATCCAAATGGAAACGCTATCGAAGAACTGTGAAGAGTTTGGTGTCACGCTTTACGATCTAAACCACAAATACCAAGGTATTGTGCACGTAATGGGTCCTGAGCTAGGTATTACGCTACCGGGCATGACCATCGTATGTGGTGACTCGCACACGGCTACACACGGTGCATTTGGTTCACTAGCATTTGGTATCGGTACTTCAGAAGTGGAACACGTTCTAGCTACGCAAACGCTAAAACAAGCTCGCGCTAAAACCATGAAGATCGAAGTAAAAGGCAAGGTTACTCCTGGCATCACTGCAAAAGACATCGTGCTAGCGATCATCGGTAAAACAACGGCTGCTGGCGGTACTGGCTACGTAGTTGAATTCTGTGGTGAGGCAATTACCGACCTTACGATGGAAGGTCGTATGACAGTATGTAACATGGCAATCGAGCTTGGCGCTAAAGCAGGCTTAATCGCTCCAGATGCAACGACATACGAGTACATCAAAGGTCGTAAGTTCTCTCCAGAAGGCGAAGACCTAGAAGCAGCAATCGAATACTGGGATACGTTAAAAACCGATGCTGATGCAGAATTCGATGCAGTTGTTACATTAGAAGCGGCAGACATCAAACCACAAGTCACTTGGGGTACCAACCCAGGTCAGGTTATCTCAGTAGACACACCAATCCCTGCACCAGAAAGCTTCGCAGACCCTGTAGAAAAAGCATCAGCTGAAAAAGCGCTGGCTTACATGGGTCTTGAAGCCGGTAAATCTCTATCTGATTACAACGTAGATAAAGTGTTCGTGGGTTCTTGTACTAACTCTCGTATCGAAGACATGCGTGCAGCAGCAGCAGTAGCGAAAGGTCGCCAAGTTGCAAAACATGTGCAAGCGCTTATCGTTCCGGGTTCAGAGCAAGTTAAAGCACAAGCTGAGGCTGAAGGCCTAGATAAGATCTTCATCGAAGCAGGCTTTGAATGGCGTTTACCGGGTTGCTCTATGTGTCTTGCGATGAACAACGACCGTCTAGGTCCACAAGAGCGCTGTGCTTCTACATCAAACCGTAACTTTGAAGGTCGCCAAGGCCGTGATGGTCGTACGCACCTAGTTAGCCCAGCAATGGCAGCCGCAGCGGCTATCGCTGGTCACTTTGTCGATATTCGTGAACTTTAATTAGAGGATTTAACATGTCAGGTTTTCAACAACACACCGGATTAGTCGTTCCTCTAGATACGGCCAACATCGATACTGATGCGATCATTCCAAAGCAGTTTCTACAGAAAGTAAACCGCATCGGTTTTGGTAAGCACTTGTTCCACGATTGGCGCTTCCTAGACGATGCAGGCCAACAGCCAAACCCTGATTTTGTAATGAACGAAGCTCGCTACCAAGGCGCTTCAATTCTTTTAGCTCGTGAAAACTTCGGTTGTGGTTCATCTCGTGAACACGCACCGTGGGCGCTTGCCGATTACGGTATCCAAGTAATGATCGCACCAAGCTTTGCCGACATTTTCTACGGTAACTCGATCAACAACCAAATGGTGCCAGTTCGATTGACTGAGCAAGAAGTGGATGAGCTATTCCAATTCGTTGAAGCGAATGAAGGTGCAGAAATTACGGTTGATCTAGAAGCAATGAAAGTCAGCGCGAACGGCAAAGAGTACTCGTTTGAAATTGATGAGTTCCGTCGTCACTGCTTACTGAATGGTTTAGATAATATCGGCCTTACACTTCAACATGCCGATAAGATCTCAGAGTTTGAAGCTAAGATTCCTAGCTTCCTAAAATAATGAGACGTTTCTGAATAAATCTAAAGGTTGGCCAAGTGCCAACCTTTTTTATTTGGCTAAGCTTTTAACTTAACTTCATATGTTTATTTAAATGAAGAGCAATGAAAGAAAATGGTAAGCCTTAAGGTCTTAGTAGTCAGTCATCAGGAGAATGCCATGAAACAACTACTTTTTATTGTCAGCCTACTTTTCTCAACCTTAGCTTGGTCTGCGCCTAAATCCGATCTTTGGCCATACTGGAAGCAAAGCGACGAAACCAACCTAGAACAGGTATCTCATCAAGATTGGCAGCAATTCCTCGATAGCTACTTGGTTAAACAGGGGCAAAATACGTTAGTTAGCTATAAAGCGGTGAACACTGCCGATAAGACCAAACTTAAGCAATACATCAAGCAACTCGAACAGGTGAATCCGCTCAACTATTCAAAAGCGGAGCAGTATGCCTACTGGGTTAATCTATATAACGCCGTGACTGTCGATTTGATTCTTGATGCCTACCCGATCAAATCCATAACTAAACTTGGCGGACTATTTAGTTTCGGTCCGTGGGGAGATGATGTGGTAGTCGTTAATGGGAAATCACTGACACTCAATGACATTGAACACCGAATCCTAAGACCAATTTGGCAAGATCCTCGCACGCATTATGCAGTGAACTGTGCCAGCCTAGGTTGCCCTAACTTACAACCTGACGCTTTTACCTCTAAAAATACTGAAGCCTTGCTAGAGCAAGCTGCAACTGAGTTTGTAAGCAGTGACAAAGGCGTGATGGTTACAAACAATAAGCTTCAACTATCATCGATTTACGAATGGTTTGCTGTGGATTTTGGTACGAAGAAACAGCTTATTCAGCACTTAGAACAATATCGAATTGAAGCAGTAACCAATACTCAAAACATCAGTTATGAATACGATTGGTCGCTCAACCAAGCAAACTAGCTCTAAGGCTAAAGTTGATCACTAAAGTAAAAAAGAGGCTAGAGGTTTTTATTAACCTCTAGCCTCTTCTCAATTCTTTGACCGTATTTCTACAATTAAAAGCTTGAGCTCGGTTGCTGCAAGAACTCAATCTCTTCGGGAGTCGAAGCTCGCCCTAACACCTCATTACGGTGCGGATAGCGACCAAATCGCTCAATGATAACCTTGTGCTTAAACTCAAAGTCCAGATTATGCTCTAATCCCGTTTGAGAAAAGAGTTCCACGGCTTGTTCATGGACTAACAAAGATTCACTGTGCATATAAGGCATATACAGGAAGCTTTTCTGTTGCTCGTTAAGCTGGTGATCAAAACCACCCGCTACCGCCTCTTGGGCTAGAGCCAACGCCATCGGATCAGCAGAAAATGCTGTCGGACTTTTTCTACCAATATTTCGAGAAAACTGATCAAGCACGATAATTTCAGCCAAGCGCCCTTCTGCATTTTGTCGCCATTCAAATAGCTCACCTTGGATAGCGGCTTTGTGCAGTTTAGCAAAACGAGACTCAATCAAAGTATCGATCTCTTCACCGCCAGTAAACCAGTCTTTTGGCGTCAGTTCATCGAACCAAAACTCTAGAACATCCTGATACGTTACCGTCATATAATTCCCTTTAATAAAAAACCGAGTCATTTAATATCATGACTCGGTCTATATTCAATTACTTAAAACCTTTTACTTTCTTTATCAGGTCATAAGCATTCTGAATTTCTTGCGATTTCTCTTTCGCAACATTCATCATCTCAGGCGGTAAGCCCTTCGCCATCAGTTTATCTGGGTGATGTTCATTCATCAGCTTGCGGTAGGCTTTCTTCACCTCTTTACCGTCAGCACTTTCACTCACACCAAGAACCTTATATGCGTCGCCAAGTTGGTTCTGTTGCGAAGCCTGTTGCCAACCTGATGATTGCCCATGACCCTGATGGCCACCAAAGCTTCCACCTTGCTGTTGGAAACGGAACGCAGCTTCTTGCATCTGCAAGCGGCGTTCTAGTTGTGCTGCCGAAAACCCAAGCCCTTGCGCTATTTTATGCAGAACTTGACGTTCACTCGGGTGCAAACTTCCATCCGCAAATGCGGCAGATACCTGAAGCTCTAGAAAGAACTGCAGAAGATCAAAACGACCACCCGATGAGATTTTAACTCGCTCAAGTACGTCGTTCAGAGGGAAGTCGCTCTCTTTGCCGTCACGGAATGCATCTTGCGCTGCTTTACGCTGTTCGCCATGCAGGTTCATACGCTCCATCATGGTAGAAGCGAGTTGAATCTCTTCTGGCGTTACCTGCCCTTTCGCTTTAGCAACGTGCCCCATAACCGCAAAAGCGGATTTAAAAAACTCGTTCTGTCTTTCTGCTTGGCTTGGACCTCGACCAAAACCAGAGCTATTGAAGCCTGATTGGTTCAATCCGCGAGCTTTATCGAATTGGTGTCCTAAAAACAGACCAAAAACTAAACCGAGTGGCCCTCCAAATAAAAAGCCAAAAAACGCGCCCAAAATTTTGCCAAATATTTGCATTATGTGTTCTCTATCTATGAATTTTATCTGAGTAATGCTGTCTGATGATGCTGAATGCTATTATTTCCTTTATCATAAGGAAAATGCTTTATTAATTGGATTGATACTAGATCAACCCTTCATCTAGTGACACAGGATAGTTCAACTTCATGCAATCTTTTTCCCGCTCCTTGTTAGCCGCGTCTATAAGTACGGCGTTATACGTGTCGACAACTCAAGCTGAAACAATCACCGATAGTAGTGTGCAGGAAATGCCCTCTATAGATCAATGCTTGATCGAGCCCGCTGCAGAAAACGAGACACAGCTACCCGCTCACGTTGAGTCAGATCGCCTAGAAGCTATCAATGGTGACAAAGCAATATATTCAGGTGACGTAGTCGTTACGCAAGGGAACAAGACCATCCTTGCCGATAACGTAACCCTGCACCAACAAGAAAATATCGTTGTAGCTGAAGGCAACGTAAACTTTAGTGATGGTCAAATCAAATCTATCTCAGACAGAGCGACCAATAATCTGACTACAGATGAAATGACGCTTGAGAACACCGATTACGAATTCCTTTGCGAGCCCGGTCGCGGAGATGCTGTTTATATAGCAAAAACAGGTAAAGCGGTTTATGAGATTGAAGATGGCTCCATTACCTCTTGCCCTATCGGCGATAATGCTTGGCGTCTAAGAGCATCGAGCATCAGTGTCGACCAAGACGAAGAACAAGCCACTTTTTATAATCCACGTTTTGAAATCCAAAGTGTTCCCGTCTTTTACTTACCTTACTTAACAGTACCGGTGGGTGATACACGTAAAACCGGTTTCTTGTACCCAACAGTTTCGTATGGTTCAAGCGATGGTTTTGAAGCTGAAATTCCTGTTTATTGGAACTTAGCACCAGACTACGATTTGGAAACTACCTTCAAGTACATGCAAGAGCGTGGCACTCAACTCAACAGTAAATTCAGATATTTAAGCGATTTTGGTTCCGGTAGTATCGAGTCTGAATATTTACCAGACGATCAAAAGTACACTGATCTAGGCGATCGTTGGGGTTTCCAACTAGAACATTCAGGAATATTCCAACAATCTTGGTTATTCGAAATTGATTACTCTAAAGTCAGTGATATTGACTACTTTTCGGACATGAGCTCAAATATCGGTAACCGTGAAGATGGACAACTGCTTCAAGAAGGGCAAGCAACATACCGTTCTCAAAATTGGGATGCGTCTGTACTTGTTCGAGACTTCCAAGTTCTTACCACCAGCAATAACTTGCCTTATCGTCTAATGCCACAACTCGAGTACAATTACTATGCTCCAGAGGTAATGGATTACCTAGATTTTGACTTAATCAGTCATATATCAATGTTCGATACCGACGCATCAGGCAAACCATCAGCCACTCGTGTTCACGTTGAACCTGGTATTACAATCCCAGTAGGTAACACTTGGGGTACTTGGACAACAGAAGCTCGACTACTTGGTACTTACTATCAACAAGACCTTGACGGCGTTGATACAGGTGCGGGTTCTGATTATGAAGGCTTAGAAGAATCGGTAAGCCGAGTTATTCCAGAGTTTAGAAGCCACGCAGGTATCGTTCTTGAACGTGATACAAAAATTGTGGGCAATTACACTCAAACACTCGAACCTCAAGTTCAGTATCTTTACGTACCAGAAGAAGATCAAAGTGACATTGGTCTTTACGATACGACACTACTGCAGACCGATTACTATGGTCTATTTAGAAGCCGTAAATATAGCGGTGTTGATCGTATCGCATCTGCGAATCAAATTAGTTATGGTGCATCATCTCGTTTCTTCGATGATGAGTATAAAGAGCGTTTGAATATTTCTTTTGGTCAGATTTTTTATATCGATAAAGATACAAAACAGACTTTAGACAACGACGACTCTGATAACAAAACTAATTATTCGTCTTGGGCTATAGAAATGGACTTCAACTATGATGACTACCTGTTCTACCATGGTGGCGTGCAATACGATATTGACTCATCTTCGATGCAATTAGCGAATAGTACACTTGAATACCGCTTTGCTGGTGGTTACATACAAACCAACTATCGCTATGTTACAGAAGAATACATAAATGAAACTGTAGATTTTGACGTATCATCCATAACAAGAGATGGTATTTCGCAAGCGGGTTTACTTGGTTCCTACCAAATTTCACCGAAATGGAGCACCAGTGCTCAATATTTCTATGACTTAACCACACAAGAAGATCTAGAGTGGTTAGCTCGTTTAAACTATAGATCGGATTGTTGGTACATCGGCTTTACGTATAGTAACCAGCTGACAAATAACATTAGTGATCCAAATGTCACGCCTGAATATGAAAATAACTTTGGTGTGAATTTCGGTATTATCGGCTTTGGTACTAACTTAGGCTCTGATTCAGGCGCTGTTGGGGATAGCAGTTCTGATAACTCATTGAGCTACGGTCGCCCATTCTTCTTAAACAACTAATTTTCTTTACTGATAAGAAATCAGTAAATTTAAAGGATTACACATGACATTGTGGAAACGCACATTAATTGCTATCGCAGCGACTTGTACTTTATCAACAAGCTTTGCAGCGCCAGTCGAGCTAGACAGCGTAAAAGTTATCGTTAACGAAGGCGTTATCTTACAAAGCGACATCGATGCCTCGATGAAGACACTGCGTGCCAACGCAAAAAAAAGCGGTCAAACACTGCCATCGCAAGATGTGCTCAATGAGCAAGTACTAGAAAAACTGATCATCGATACTATTCAAACTCAAGAAGCAGAACGTATCGGTGTTCGTATTGATGATGCTCGACTTGATCAAGCAATTGAAGGTATCGCTAAAGACAACAACCAAACGGTAGAACAACTTACCGCATCGGTTGCTGAAGAAGGCCTTAGCTACAATGCATTTCGAGAGCAAGTAAGAAAAGAGATTGCAGCAAGTGAAGCTCGTAACGCCTTAGTTCGTCGCCGTATCAATATTCTTCCTGCGGAAGTTGATAACCTAGCAGATATCTTAGCGCAAGAGACTAACGCGACCGTTCAATATAAAATTGGCCACATTCAACTGCGCTTTAATGATGACCAAACCAAAGAAGAGTTAGAAGCTCAAGCTACTGAACTGGTTGAAGAACTGAACTCAGGCAAAGATTTCAGCACCATGGCATATACTTACTCTAAGGGTCCTAAAGCGCTGCAAGGTGGTGATTGGGGTTGGATGCGTAAAGAAGAGATGCCAACCATTTTTGCTGACCAGATCAAAATGCAAAATAAAGGCAGCATCATCGGTCCTTTCCGTAGCGGTGTAGGTTTCCACATTCTAAAAATTGAAGATGTGAAAGGCTTAGAAACCGTAGCAGTAACGGAAGTGAATGCTCGTCATATCTTGATTAAGCCAACCGTAATCTTGAGTGACGATGGCGCGAAAGAACAACTTGAAAAGATCACGCGCCGCGTAAACGCAGGTGAAGCGAGCTTTGGCGACCTTGCACAGCAATACAGCCAAGATCCAGGTTCTGCAGTACAAGATGGTGAGCTAGGCTACCAAACACCAGATTTGTATGTACCAGAATTCAAACACCAAGTAGAAACGCTACCAGAAGGCAAAATCAGTGCGCCATTCAAAACCGTACACGGTTGGCACATTGTTGAAGTACTAGACCGTCGCGAAGTCGACCGTACCGATTCAGCTTTGAAAAACAAAGCTTACCAAATTCTATTTAACCGTAAATTCAACGAAGAAGCTGGTGCTTGGCTACAAGAAGTAAGAGCAAGTGCCTTTGTTGAGATGGTTGAGGACGACCAAGATGACAACAACTAAACGTATTGTCATAACCGCAGGTGAACCAGCAGGGATAGGCCCAGATTTAACTTTGGCTCTATCTCAAGAAAGTTGGCCTCATCAACTCGTGGTTTGTGCTGATAAAACACTGCTATCCGAGCGAGCTAAAATTCTTGGTATCGAAGTCGATCTTCTGGACTACGATGCAAATGCAGCTAAGCAACCGCAACGCGCTGGCACACTGGTAGTGAAACACGTTCCACTTGCTGAAACGGCAGTTGCAGGTCAACTCAATGAGGCTAATGGTCATTACGTATTAAATACTTTAGAAACCGCAGCAATTGGCTGTATGAATGATGAATTTGATGCTATTGTCACCGGCCCCGTTCACAAGGGTGTAATTAACCGAGCTGGCGTTGCTTTTAGCGGCCATACCGAGTTCTTTGCAGAGAAGTCCAATACACCACTGGTGGTGATGATGTTGGCAACTGAAGGGCTGCGTGTTGCGCTAGTAACAACGCACATCCCACTAGCTTATGTATCTCAAGCTGTGACCGAAGACAGATTAGAGCAAATTATTGCTATTCTAAATAAAGACTTGGTTGAAAAATTTGCTATTGAGAAACCAACTATCTATGTGTGTGGCTTGAATCCACATGCTGGTGAAGATGGTTGTTTAGGGCGTGAAGAGATTGAAACTATCACCCCGACGCTAGAAAAAATTCACCAAAAAGATGGCATCAATTTAGTTGGCCCATTGCCAGCAGACACCATCTTTAATGAAAAATATTTGCAAGATGCAGATGCTGTTTTAGGTATGTATCACGACCAAGTACTCCCGGTATTGAAATACAAAGGGTTTGGTCGCTCAGTGAACATCACGCTTGGCTTACCGTTTATTCGCACATCAGTCGACCACGGTACCGCCTTAGACTTGGCAGGGAAAGGCCAAGCCGATACAGGGAGCTTTAGAACAGCGCTCACGCACGCCATTGAATTAGTAGAGAAAAAGCAATGAGAAATGATGTCCACTTAGGGCACAAAGCGCGTAAACGTTTTGGTCAAAACTTCCTTAACGATCCATACATTATTGATGGCATCGTATCGAGTATTAACCCACTACCAGGTCAAAACTTGGTAGAGATCGGTCCTGGTCTAGGCGCAATTACTGAGCCTGTGGGTAAGCTTGTCGATAAATTTACTGTTATCGAATTGGATAGAGACCTTGCAGAACGTCTTCGTAACCATCCAGATCTTGCGGACAAGCTAACGATCCGTGAAGGCGATGCGATGAAGTTCGATTTCCAAGAACTGGTTAAGCCAAACAATAAGCTACGCATCTTTGGTAACTTGCCATATAACATCTCTACACCATTGATGTTCCACCTTTTTGAATTCCATAAAGACGTGCAAGACATGCACTTTATGCTTCAAAAAGAAGTGGTTAACCGTCTAGCTGCTGGCCCTGGCAGTAAAGCTTACGGTCGTCTTACTGTAATGGCTCAATACTACTGTAAAGTAACGCCTGTGTTAGAAGTTCCACCAACGGCCTTCGTTCCGCCACCGAAAGTAGACTCAGCAGTCGTGCGCCTACAGCCATACGAAGTGCTGCCTTATCCGGCAAAAGATCTGAAATGGCTAGATCGCGTATGTCGTGAAGGCTTTAACCAACGTCGTAAAACAGTTCGTAACTGCTACAAGAGCTTAATCGATAAGGAAGTGCTTGAAGAGCTAGGTATCAACCCAAGCATGCGTCCTGAGAACTTAACGCTCGAGCAGTTTGTCGACATGGCAAACTGGTTGTACGACAGTCATAACGCTGACAAATAAATAAAAAAGGCTCCTACACTTCGGTTAGGAGCCTTTTTTATGTAATACTTTAATTACATTAAGTATATCAACAACAAAAGGTGCGAATATGGATATATCTACGCCTTGTATCAAATGCCAGGTTCACTCTAAGTACATAGAAGAACAATCTGAGCCAACGAAGAATCGTTATGTCTTCGCCTACATTATTACCATCAAAAATCTAAGTAAAACAACGGTGCAACTTATGTCTCGCCGCTGGTTAATTACCGACTCTAACGGCAAGCAGCTCACCATTGAGGGTGATGGTGTAGTTGGCCAACAACCCGTGATTGAAGCCAACGACGAGTACACCTACACAAGTGGTACGGTCATCGAAACCCCTGTTGGCGTTATGCAAGGTCACTATGTGATGACCGATAACAAGGGCATTGATTTTATTACCGAAGTTGACCCATTCAGACTCGCAATCCCTAATATTCTTAATTAGCCGTACATCCGTATCTACAGGAAACTATTGTGTCGAATTACATTGTCGGAGACATCCAAGGGTGCTTCGACGAACTTCAAGGACTACTTGAAAAAATTAACTTTGATAAACACCAAGATACTTTATGGGTCGCCGGAGACTTAGTTGCTCGAGGCCCTAAATCATTGGAGACGTTACGCTTTATTCGTAACCTTGGTGACGCAGCTAAGGTTGTATTAGGCAACCACGACTTACATCTTCTGGCGGTGTCCTTAGGACTATTTCCAGCGAAACCAAAAGATAAGACTCAAGCGATTCTTGATGCTGAAGATCGTGAACTGCTACTCGAATGGTTAAGACAACAGCCTTTGCTTCAAGAACACCCAGAGTTCGTGATGTGCCATGCGGGTATCTCACCGCAGTGGAATCTAGAAAGAGCACGTGTTGAAAATCGAGAGATCGTATCCTTGCTGAAGTCCGATAAATGGCAATGGCTAATCAAAAACATGTACAGTAACACGCCTGATTTATGGCATCAGGGTTTACATGATATTGAGCGCTATCGTTATGCAATCAATAGCCTGACAAGAATGCGTTTCTGTTTTGAAGATGGCCGTCTCGACATGGCATGTAAGCTACCACCGAATGAAATTACCGATGAACCATTAGTGCCGTGGTTTGACCTTCCGCAACGCGTAAAGCTCGATAAAACCGTTGTTTTTGGACACTGGGCTGCGCTTGAAGGCTATAACGGAAAAGACGTAATTGGACTTGATACTGGATGCGTCTGGGGAGGTGAATTGACAATTCTTCGCTGGGAAGATAAACAGTTTTTCACTCAGAAAGCGCTATAAAGATACGAGAAACTTGCGCTACCTTGGTAGGGTAACGCAAGCATTTTTCAGAGACTAGCTATTGATAACCACAGTTAACGCTCGAGAATCACAAACTCCATGTTGTGTTTGTTTTTCTCGTCAGCTTGATAGCTCTCTTTAAAGCTCTGCTTCCAACCTTCACCCCAGTCAGGAAATTGTGTATCTCCATCGACGGCGAAATCGATGTAAGTCAGATACAACTTGTCCGCTTTAGGTAAGCAGCTCTCATAAATAGAGCCGCCACCAATGATCATCACCTCTTCAACATCACTGAGTAGCTCTAGAGCCTGTTCAATAGAAGTTACCGTCGTTACACCTTCAATCTTTAAACTCTCATCACGGCTGATTACGACATTCAACCGACCCGGCAAAGGGCGTCCAATAGAATCGTAGGTCTTACGTCCCATCACGACTGGTTTACCCATAGTCGAGCGTTTAAACCATGCAAAATCCGCAGGTAAATGCCAAGGCATCTGATTGTCTTTACCAATTATACGGTTGTTTGCCATTGCCGCTATCATGCTGATGATCATAAATCGAAAGTCCTGTCCCTAAAAAGAAAATTAACGCTAAACGATAGGTCTACGGCGATAGAATAACAGCCCTGGCACAGCTAAGCCAACCGCCAACCCTGCGATAATGAACATCGATTTTAAAAAGTTCTCCATCAACATTGCCAACAACTCAGGCGTGTAGCCTGCCCTGTTAATCTCCACCATCGCAATCATCGCCTTGAAGGCGAACACACCTGGCACCATAGGAATTAGAGCTGCAACCGTAAACACCTTCGGATGTGCTAACAGTTTATGTGACCAATGAACCCCTATCATACCAACCACGGTTGCGGCGAAGAACGTCGCCCATTCGATTGGAATACCAAAGTGCATCATCAGATACCGGCTACCATGACCGATAGAACCACCGAGTGCACAATAAATTAAAGCACGTTGCGGAACGTTAAACACCAATGCAAACCCAACCGCAGGAATAGCGGCGAAAAACATATCGTTGAGCAGACCTAAAAACAGTTCGAAAATACTCATTAGCTTGCCCACCCCCAAACATCTGATAGACTCATCGCCGCGACAATGCCCAAGCTCGTCGCCAGAGTTAATAAGCTGGCCATGGTAAAGCGCGCTAACCCCATATTAATATGGCCTTTAAGCATATCAGCGACGGAGTTAATCAGAGGAAAACCAGGTACTAACATTAATACAGATGAAGCCATCACGATCGTGGGTTGGCCGCCAATATTGTAAAGTACGGCTTGAGCTGAAATGGTCGTGGTAACGAATGCTGTGATAGCAAAGTTTAATAGCGGATTGAAATGGCGGTGCCCAATCTCTTGCCTGACGATCATACCGCAAGCTGAAGCAATAAAAGTCATCATGAAGACTTGCCAGTCTCCGCCCGCAAGGTGGCTAAAAGAGGCGCACGACAACCCTATCATCACAACCACTAACCAACGGTTGTAGCGCTCGGGGCTGATGTTTTGAATCTTTTTATACGCCAAATCATAATCGAGAATTCCCTTCTCCATCATGATGCAAATGCGTTGAATGTCGGTGATAACCTGCATGTTAATGCCACGATCAGCACAACTTCGAGTAGTGGTAATACAGTGATCATCCATTACGGTAGTTACAACAAGCGCATTGGCTGACAGTGCGACTTCAACCTCATTCACCCCACAAGCAATACCGATGCGACGCATGATATCGCCGACCAGTGTGCTCTCTGCCCCGTGCGCCAATAACATTTGTCCTGATTGAGCGACGAGTCTTGAGATCGCTCTTTGCTTTGATGCCATGATTTCCTTCCCATAGGCGTTAATTATCTAAAGATAAATTTTGCATAAAAAACAGTAAGACGTCATGATTTAGATACAAAAAAACCGCAATTTTCATTGCGGTTTAATAAAACTATCAGTGTACTTGTAAGAAGCGACCGATGCGTTATGAGAAACTAAGAGGATTAGTCACGAACATAGATAACATGGCCGTCATCCTCTTCGTCATCCCAATCGTCCCAATCGTCGTCATCTTCAGTAACGACATTCTTACCGCTCATCGCATCTTTATGGTAGTCATCCCACATAAAGTCTACTTTTTCTTCTTCTTCAACTTCTACAACATCACGAGGTAGGTTTTCCATAAACTCACCAAGTTTGAAGCAAAGATCTTTGGTGCCGATTTTATTCACAGCAGAGATCTTGAAGTACTCGCCTTCCCAGCCCAAAGCATCGATGATTTCTTGAATCTTTTCGTCTGCTTCGTCTTCTGGCATTAGGTCAACTTTATTGAACACTAACCAGCGAGGTTTTTGTGAAACTTTTTCACTGTATTGCTCAAGCTCATCGATGATCGTTAGTGCATTCTGAATAGGATCAGATTGATCGATCGGCATAATGTCGATCATATGCAGAAGAACACGACAACGCTCAAGGTGCTTAAGGAATCGGATACCAAGGCCAGCGCCATCAGCTGCGCCTTCGATTAGTCCTGGGATATCGGCAACAACGAAGCTCTTTTCAGGGACAACACTTACCACGCCCAAGCTTGGGATCAAAGTAGTGAACGGGTAATCAGCCACTTTTGGTTTCGCAGCAGATACTGAACGAATAAAAGTAGATTTACCTGCGTTTGGTAGGCCAAGCATACCAACGTCAGCTAATAGAAGAAGCTCTAAACGCAGTTCACGAACTTCGCCTTTAGTACCCATTGTCTTTTGACGAGGAGCGCGGTTAACAGACGATTTAAAACGCGTGTTACCAAGACCGTGCCAACCACCTTTACCAACCATTACTTTCTTGCCGTGTTCAGCAACTTCAGCAACGATTTCGTTGGTGTGGATATCAACTGCACGCGTACCAACTGGTACTTTCAGCGTAATGTCTTTACCACGTTTACCAGTACAGTTACCGCCGCGACCATTCTCGCCACGCTCTGCATTGTAAAAACGTTGGAAACGGTAATCGATCAGTGTGTTTAAGTTCTCATCCGCTTGGATGTAAACATCACCGCCGTCACCACCGTCGCCGCCATCAGGACCACCTTTAGCGACGAATTTTTCGCGCCAAAAGCTAACTGTACCATTACCGCCATCACCGGCTTCTATTTTTACTACCGCTTCATCAACGAATTTCATTTTTTAACTCCGCACTTACGTTGCGTTACCACTCATCAAGGAGTGATATAAATTCTAGCAGATCCGTGTTTAGATCGATCACCTAAGATCTAGGCCGACCTGCAACCAAGGAACAAATAAGGAGAGGTTCTTTGCTTCTTATTTCTTAAAAACAAACGGCTTCTTAAAAACTAATCTGTTTATCAAAAAATAAAACGGCTTCTCAAAACCAAAACAAGAGCGTCTGCTTTTTTATTCTTGCTATAAATAAAAAACCCTGCCGAATCGGCAGGGCTTTTGAATTCAGCTTGAAAGCTAATAAAATAATCTAGTTAAAGATTAAATTACTCAGCTTCGATGCTTACAAACTTACGGTTTTTAGGACCTTTAACAGCAAATTTCACTTTACCTTCAGTAAGAGCGAAAAGAGTGTGGTCTTTACCGATGCCAACGTTTGTGCCAGCGTGGAACTTAGTACCACGTTGACGAACGATGATGTTACCTGCAAGAACAGATTCACCACCAAAACGCTTAACACCAAGACGTTTGCTTTCTGAATCGCGGCCGTTATTAGTAGAACCGCCAGCTTTTTTATGTGCCATTGTTAAACTCTCCTAATACTTAAGCGTTAATGCCAGTGATTTTCACTTCAGTGAACCACTGACGGTGACCAGCTTGCTTACGCGAGTGCTTACGACGACGGAACTTAACGATTTTTACTTTATCGCCACGACCGTGTTGTACTACTTCTGCAGTAACCTTGCCACCTTCAACAAGAGGTGCACCAACAGCGATTTCTTCGCCGTTAGCAACAAGAAGAACTTTATCAAATTCAACAGTTGCACCAGTTTCAACGTCTAATTTCTCTAAACGAAGTGTTTGACCTTCGCTTACTCGGTGTTGTTTGCCACCAGATTGGAAAACAGCGTACATATTTTACTCCGCTTTTTCCGCACAGCCTATGGTTGTCAATTGTACAACTCGGGTGTGCGCTAAACTAATCAATAGGGCGCAGATTCTACGGGAATCATGGCGCTATGACAAGCCATATTTTTAAAAAATTGGCGAAAACCTGTTCGCCAAAGAAAAGTGTGGCAATCATGCCCTTTAGCGATGTATTAATCAACGTTTTTTAGTGTATTATTCAACAATTGAATACAACGTATAAGCCTTACAGGGTCTAACTTCAGCCGGATGAACAATGGATTTTAAAGCTATCCAAACGCTTACTGCCAATGATATGGCAAAAGTGAATGAAACAATTCAAGCCCAACTTAATTCTGACGTAAGTTTAATCAACCAGCTTGGTTTTTATATCGTTAGCGGTGGTGGAAAGCGCCTACGCCCTTTGCTTGCTCTTTTATCTGCCCGCGCACTTGGTTACCAAGGTGAAGCTCATATCACCTCTGCAGCCTTTATCGAGTTTATTCACACCGCAACCCTGCTTCATGACGACGTTGTCGACGAATCGGACATGAGACGTGGTAAAGCGACGGCCAATGCCGCTTTTGGTAATGCCGCTAGCGTTTTGGTGGGTGACTTTATCTACACACGCTCATTCCAAATGATGACAACGCTAGGATCCTTAAAGATCCTTGAGTTAATGAGTGAAGCGGTAAACGTGATTGCCGAGGGTGAAGTTCAACAATTAATGAACTGCAATAACCCAGACACCACAGAAGAAAGCTACATGCAGGTGATCTACTCTAAGACTGCTCGTTTGTTCGAAGCTGCGACCCAAATCGGCGCGATTCTTACTGAGTCATCACCAGAGATCGAAACAGCAATGCAGAACTATGGTAAATACCTAGGCACCGCATTCCAACTGATTGACGATGTGATGGATTACACTGCAGATGGTAAAGAGATGGGTAAAAACGTTGGTGACGATCTTGCCGAAGGCAAACCAACGCTTCCTCTACTTTACGCAATGCATAATGGCTCTCCTGAACAAGCAAGCATGATTCGTGAAGCGATTGAGAAAGCGAACGGCATGGAACGTCTTGACGACATTATGGCTGTAATGAAAGAGACAGGCTCTTTAGAGTACACAACAAATAAAGCCTACGAAGAGGCCGATAAAGCCATCGCTGAGCTTTCTGTACTTCCTGACTCTGAATATAAGCAAGCGCTAACCACGCTCGCACACTTAGCTGTTAAACGCAGTAAGTAAGCAGGTTAATAGACAACTCGCTTCTAGCTTCTAGCTTCTAGCTTCTATATAAATAACAAAAAGAGCCTCAGGGCTCTTTTTTTTGGTTTTCAACAAATATTTGTAGGTGAGCCAAATTCAATATCGACTGGCTTCTAATGATAACGGCAGTTGTGCTTCAATCTCTTCAAGCTCTTCCATTGGCACCGCGTACTGCTCTTGCCCGTTGTAAGTCTCTACTAGCGCGTACTGCTCTTGCTCATCAATTACCAATACTTTTCCTAAGTGCCCCAAATATTCGACATTCATACCCTTCTGAACAGTAGCCATAACATTTACCTTCACATTAATTGTAAAGCTAAATACGAGTAGCTTGAACTTCAGGATCAAAAAAGCCGATCATAATGACCGGCCCTTATTAATTAGCTTAAGTCTGAGTTAAATAGCGTTTCGCTTATTTAGCGAATTCAACACCAATCTCGATGTCACCATTTAGCGTTTCAAGCATGCTATCTAAAGCGTTACGTTCGAAGTCACTTAGCTCACCGTAGCTAAGGATCGCTTCAGCGCCCTCTTTGCCTAGTTTAACTGGCTGTGCGAAGAATGGAGCGTGCTCGCCTTCACCTTCAACGTATGCACATTCAATCACGTTTTCTTCACCTTGAAGTGCTTTAACTAGTGCAAGACCGAAACGACAAGCCGCTTGACCCATAGACAGTGTCGCACTGCCGCCGCCAGCTTTAGCTTCTACTACTTCAGTACCTGCATTTTGGATGCGAGTCGTTAGCGCTGCAATTTCTTCATCAGTGAACTCTACGCCTTCAACTTGAGAAAGTAGAGGAAGAATCGTTACGCCTGAGTGACCACCGATAACAGGAACACGGATGTCGCCTGGATCTTTGTCTTTTAGTTCAGCAACGAACGTTTCAGAACGAATCACATCAAGAGTCGTAATACCGAATAGACGACGCTTGTCGTAAACGCCCGCTTTCTTCAGTACTTCAGCCGCGATTGGCACTGTTGTGTTTACTGGGTTAGTAATGATACCAACACAAGCAGTCGGACAAGTAACTGCGATTTTCTCTGCAAGAGACTTAACAATGCCAGCGTTCACATTGAAAAGATCCGCACGATCCATACCAGGCTTACGAGCAACACCCGCTGAAATAAGTACAACATCCGCACCTTCTAGTGCTGGTGTTGGATCTTCACCCGCGTAACCTTTGATCGAAACAGGCGTTGGGATATGGCTAAGATCGGCAGCAACACCCGGTGTTACCGGAGCGATGTCGTAAAGTGCAAGATCTGAACCAGCAGGTAGGCGGTTCTTAAGTAGTAGGGCTAGGGCTTGACCGATGCCACCAGCGGCACCAATAACAGCTACTTTCATTGTTATTCTCCTTGAGAGCTTTCTCTTATAGATTCTTTGTAGGGTAATTCTTGAGCTAAATCTAAGTTAAAAAACTATATTAATCACAAAGTGATTACAATCAATTAACGCTAGCTTTGCGACTTCGCGCAAGTCAATAAAACCGTGCTACACAGCAAGTTCGCATTATGGCGATAATCGACTGAAATAACAAAATAAGTCGTCGCAAATAACACATTATTCTATTAAATATTTACAGTGATATGACTAACAAATTACAGGGATGTTTTGGCTAAAATTGAATATGTATGCGAGAATATGCAAACATCTTTGTTAATGAATAAGAATGACATATGCGCAATACAGAAAAGCAAGACAACTTAGTTCGTGCATTTAAAGCCTTACTAAAAGAAGAACGTTTTGGCTCACAAGGCGAAATTGTGGATGCCCTAAAACACGAAGGTTTTGAAAGCATCAACCAGTCTAAAGTCTCGCGTATGTTAACCAAGTTTGGTGCCGTTCGAACTCGTAACGCAAAAATGGAGATGGTTTACTGTCTTCCTGCTGAGCTAGGTGTTCCGACCGTTTCTAGCTCTTTACGAGAATTAGTACTAGATATTGACCACAACAATGCATTGGTGGTGATACACACAGGTCCTGGTGCGGCGCAGCTGATTGCTCGTTTATTAGACTCACTAGGTAAGTCGGAAGGTATACTGGGCGTAGTCGCAGGTGATGATACTATCTTCATTACCCCAACGTTATCGGTTACCACTAAGCAACTGTTTGATTCAGTGTGTGAACTGTTTGAATACGCAGGATAATTGATCGCTGTTTCATAACTATCAGCCTTATTAATGGATCACGAGTATCTATTTGCTTCGTGATCCAAATCACATCCTAGAATATCCATACCTCCCTTCCAAAATCACACTAAACCATTGATTTTAAAAACCCAGTAGCAAATCAAACACGAGATCAAGACATCATTTGTTAGATTTTTTAGCTATATCTTTTAACATTCGAGTAATTTTCTGCCAATTTTTGATATTATTCAGCCACTTTTTCATCACATGGATTGAAAAAGGTGCCGTTTCCAAATAGGAAACTCCTGAAGCAACTACACTTGTTTCAGGGTTAATAATGAATAAAGGAAGGGAAATTCATGGCATTTACCAAACTTATTAAAGTTGGTGCTATTGCAGCTGCTGTAATGGGCGCTGGCGCTGTTAACGCTCAAGAGTTCATCACGATTGGTACTGGTTCAGTTACGGGTGTTTACTACCCAACTGGTGGTGCGATTTGTAAGCTAGTGAACAAGGGCCGCAAAGACCACAACATTCGTTGTTCTGTAGAGTCTACTGGTGGTTCAATCTACAACGTTAACACCATCCGTGCTGGTGAACTAGATTTCGGTGTTGTTCAATCGGACTGGCAATACCACGGCTACAACGGTACAAGTAAGTTCAAAGATCAGGGCGAATACAAGAAACTTCGCGCGATGTTCTCTCTACATACAGAACCGTTCAACATCATCGCTCGTACTGATGCTGGCATCAACAATGTGTCTGACCTAGCAGGTAAGCGTGTAAACATTGGTAACCCAGGTTCTGGTGACCGTGCAACGATGGGTGTTGTAATGGACGCTATGGGCTGGACTAACGACAGCTTCAAGCTTGCTTCTGAACTTAAAGGTTCTGAGCGTTCACAAGCACTTTGTGATAACAAGATTGATGCATTCATCTACATGGTTGGTCACCCGAACGGATCAATCAAAGAAGCAACAACGTCTTGTGATGCAAAACTGGTTTCAGCAACAGGTCCACAGATCGACAAGATCGTAGCTGAAAACCCATACTACGCTTACAGCACAGTTCCTGCTGGTATGTACCGTGGTACTGACGCTGACGTAAACAGCTTCGGTGTTGCAGCTACTATGGTAACAACTTCAGACGTTTCTGAAGAAGTTGCATACAACGTTGCTAAGGCAGTATTTGAAAACTTTGACACTTTCAAACGCCTACACCCAGCATTTGCTAACCTGAAAAAAGAAGACATGGTTAAAGCGGGTATCTCTATCCCTCTTCACCCAGGCGCAGCAAAATACTACAAAGAAGTGGGCCTTCTAAAGTAACTCTACTTTAAGCCTACTACACCAATAAGGAGGCTAGCCCTCCTTATTGGCTTTTCACGTTTTATAAAAATAATTTAAGTGAAAAGAACAGCCCTTTAAGTTTCTCCAATTTGGAGGACTTACCTTCGTATCAAGCCTAAGACAAAGACGAACAAAAAACGCATTTCCCTATCCATTCACTACACTAGATAGGAAATAAATAACGTTTGGTTGTTCGTAAGAAAAGGCAGACCATCAATAATAAGGATAAAGTACATGACGCAGACAACATCACCGTCTCCAGATGTGCAAGAAATGGTGGCACAATCAGATACTGGTGCGCGTAGCCCTCGTGGTATCCAAGGCCGTATTTTATGGTTTGTGCCTCTATGTTGGTCACTGTTCCAACTTTGGTATGCATCTCCGCTGCCGTTCATTTTTAACTTCGCAATTTTAAACGACACTGAAGCTCGAGCAATTCACCTTACGTTTGCTATTTTCCTAGCCTTTACCGCTTATCCAGCCATGAAGAATTCGCCTAGGGATCGCATCCCCGCAGTCGATTGGATATTAGCGCTTGTAGGTAGCTTTTCAGCTTCTTATATCTATATTTTCTATACTGAACTCGCTGAGCGATCGGGCGCACCAACAACATTCGATATTGTTGCGGCTGTATTCGGTATGGTTTTACTGCTTGAAGCAACACGACGCGCTTTGGGTCCACCTCTTATGGTTGTGGCAGCAGTATTCCTACTTTATACCTTTGGCGGCCCTCACATGCCGGACGTTATTGCCCACAAAGGTGCGAGCCTGAACAAGGCAATGTCGCATCTGTGGCTAACAACTGAAGGTGTATTCGGTGTGGCACTTGGCGTATCAACGTCATTCGTATTCTTGTTTGTACTGTTTGGTGCAATGCTAGAACGTGCTGGCGCCGGTGCTTACTTTATTAAAGTTGCATTCTCACTGCTTGGTCACATGAAAGGCGGCCCAGCGAAAGCAGCCGTTGTCGCATCAGGTCTGTCTGGTTTGGTATCAGGTTCATCTATCGCGAATGTGGTAACCACGGGTACCTTTACTATCCCGCTAATGAAGCGTGTTGGTTTCCCGGGTACTAAAGCAGGCGCAGTAGAAGTCGCGGCTTCAACCAATGGTCAATTAACACCACCTATCATGGGTGCAGCAGCCTTCTTGATGGTTGAGTATGTGGGCATTTCGTATGTAGAAGTAATCAAAGCCGCGCTACTGCCCGCTCTGATCTCTTACATCGCTCTGATTTACATTGTTCATCTAGAAGCATGTAAAGCAGGTATGACTGGCCTACCTCGTCGCCACACACCAACTATCGTACAAAGCTTACTGTCTTTCACGGGTACCATTTTAGGTCTGTGTGTTATCAGTGCCGCAGTTTACTACGGTGTCGGTTGGACGAAAGATGTCTTTGGCGATGCTGCAACACCAATCGTAACGGTGGCGCTATTAGTCGCTTATGTCGCTCTGGTTCGTGTATCAGCAAAATACGCATCTGAAGGCGGCATGGAAATCGATGCGGATCTCAAAGAAGTTCCGGATCCAGGTCCAACAATTAAGTCTGGCCTGCACTTCCTATTGCCTATCGTGGTGCTTGTTTGGTGTTTAACAGTTGAACGTTTCTCTCCAGGTCTGTCGGCATTCTGGGCGACCGTGTTCATGATCTTCATTCTGATCACTCAGCGTCCGTTAATGACTCTGATGAACAAATCAGACGATCTTGCAGAGCAAACTAAAGCTGGCTTCGTTGATCTCGCAGAGAGCTTGGTTTCAGGCGCACGTAACATGATTGGTATCGGTGTCGCGACAGCGGCTGCAGGTACGGTTGTAGGCGTGGTGACTCTAACGGGTATCGGTCTAGTAATGACGGACTTCGTTGAGTTTATCTCAGGCGGTAGCATCATTCTTATGTTGCTATTCACTGCAGTAATCAGCTTGATCTTAGGTATGGGCTTGCCAACAACGGCGAACTACATCGTTGTATCAACGCTGATGGCTCCGGTAATCGTGACCCTAGGCGCTGCGCACGGCTTGATCATTCCATTGATTGCGGTTCACTTATTCGTGTTCTACTTCGGTATTCTTGCGGATGATACACCTCCGGTAGGTCTCGCGGCGTTTGCAGCAGCGGCAATTGCGAAATCAGATCCGATTCGTACTGGTATCCAAGGCTTCACCTATGATATCCGTACCGCAATTCTACCTTTCATGTTCATCTTCAATACTCAACTACTACTGATGGGCATTGATTCTTGGTGGCACTTAGCACTAACGATTTTCTCATCTGTGACTGCGGTACTTATCTTCGCAGCTGCAACACAAGGTTGGTGGTTCACCAAGAACAAGTGGTGGGAAACGGTGCTGCTTATTGCATTAACCTTCACTTTCTTCCGCCCTGGCTTCTGGTGGGACATGATTTACCCAGAGAAAGTTCTTTCACCTGGAGTTGAGATTGCTCAAATCACGGAAAAGCTGGATGTGGGACAATCACTTGAACTTAGAGTGGGTGGCGAAAACTTAGAAGGTGACTATTCTGAAAAGACAGTTCGCCTGCCGTTTGAAGATTCTGCGACCTCAAGTGAAGATCGTATTGCCTCTATGGGTCTAATGCTGACTGAATCAGAAGGCAAGATGATTGTTGATATGGTTGAGTTCGGTAGCCCAGCAGAAGCGGCTGGTATTGATTTCGATTGGGAAATCAAATCCGTTATCCAAGATGCAGATCGACCAATGAAAGAGTGGGTATTCTTACCAGCTCTGATCATTTTGATTGGTTTAGCGATGAACCAAAGAAGACGTGCTCGTAAGGATGAGATTAGCGCGTAATGGATAAGGCTGAGTAGTGCTTAGCGCTATTTGGCTTTATTACATGGAAAGGATAATTACAGTGCTAAGTGAAAGCTTAGCGCTGATTAAAAAGAGACGAATACATGTATAAACAAATCCTTGTTCCTGTTGATCTTAATGACAAAGGCTTTTCTGATAAGGCAGTCGAACTGGCGGTATGGCACGCAAAACACAGCAATGCTGAAATCCACATTCTGAACGTACTACCAGGCATTCACATGTCGATGGTGGCGTCTTACTTCCCGAAAGATGCAGCGAACCAAATGAAGCTTGATGTTAAAAATCAGCTGAAAGAGTTTGCTGACAAGCACATTGACGATGAAGTGGTGTATAAAGTTCACGTTGCCGAAGGCAAGACTTACACAACGATTCTAGATTACGCAGAAAAACTGGGCGCTGACCTTATCGTGATGCCTAGCCATAAGCGTTCGAAAATCGACAAAGTTGTGCTTGGTTCTGTTGCAAGCAAAGTGGTACAGAACTCACCAATCAATGTATTGGTAGTTAAGCCGCAAGGCTAAATCACTTAATCGACACAACGATCTAAAAAGGTTGGCCTAAAAGCCAACCTTTTTTGTTTTTCGTTCACGCAATTTAATTCTTCAATCAACTCACTAAGTTCTGCGGATTACCCGCAACAAACCCATCAATATTGTCGATTAAGATATCAGACAGCTTTTGAATTGAACTGTCACTGCCCCACGCCACATGTGGAGTGAGTAATAAGTTCGGTAAGTGGCTATTAGCCAATAGTGGATTTGAGTTGTCGGCTGGCTCTTGTGTAAACACATCCATACCTGCGCCTGCAATCTCATGTTTTTTCAAAGCCTCAACTAGGGCTTGTTCATCTACTAGACCTCCGCGCCCGGCATTAATTAATACCGCGCTCGATTTCATCATTGTGAGCTCTCGCTCTGAAATCAGATTTTGGGTCGCATCAGTCAATGGGCAATGTAGACTGATCGCATCCGCTTGCTTCAATACCGTATCAAAAGGTAGATACCCTTCTCGACAAGACTCTGCTCCTTTTCGCTCGGCAAACATCACCTTCATACCAATCGCTTTGGCTAACATTGCGGTGGCTTGACCTAAGCTGCCACTCCCCATCAACCCCAGTGTGCTGCCAGCCACATCTTGAATCGGATGAGTAAAGAAGCAGAACTGCTTGTCCTTTTGCCACTCGCCCGCCTCAATGTCTTTATGATAACCAACAAGGTTTCGTTTAAGTGCAAACAGCATTGCGATGACATGTTCAGGAACCGATTGAATCGCATAGCCTTGCACGTTTGTCACTGCAATGTTTTTAGATTTGCAGTATTCCACATCGACATTATTGACACCGGTCGCTGAAACCGCGATCAACTTGAGTTTTTTCGCACCAGCGAGATTCGACTCATTGAGCACTACCTTGTTAGTGATCACCACATCAGCTTCTTCAACTCGCTCTGATACTTGCTCAGGAGCTGTGAAATCATACTCTACCCATTCATGCTCAAAGCTCAGAGGCTTTAAATGAATTTGAGATGGGATAGTCGCTCTATCGAGAAACACAACTTTCAGCGTTGGCATTCTTCTTCCTTGGTTAGATCTATGAATCAGTCCATTCTAAGCTTTTAGCTTACTGTAGTCTGGAAGCTCAGGCGCAATTTCAAAGTGCTGTTCGATTTGTGGCGATGCTTGAGGATAAAACTCACACGGAACAAAGGCTTTGAATAACTGATCATTGGCCGGGTGATAAAAACTGAGTTCACACGCGTGCAGAGCTAACCTCTCGCTATAGATAAATGCATCTGGCGTTGCATAAAACTCATCACCCACAATCGGTGCGCCTATTTCCATGCAATGCACTCTCAATTGGTGAGAACGCCCGGTAATTGGCAGTAACTTAAGTAAAGTCGTTTGGAGTTCTTGCTGTTCTACCACATAACGAGTCTGAGATGATTTACCATCCTCGAAACACACTTTCTGCTTCGGCCGGTTTGGCCAATCGCAAATAAGAGGGAGGTCAATCAAACCTTCAGCTTCTTCTACTGAACCCCATACTCGGGCGTAATAGAGTTTGTGTGTCAGTCGATATTGAAATTGCTTCTTCAAATGACGCTCAGCTTGTTTGTGTTTAGCGAGCAGCATCAAGCCTGAGGTCGACATGTCCAATCGATGAACGACTTGAATCTCTGGAAATTCGACAACTAACCGACTCCACATGCTGTCGTAATGCTCAGGTAACCTACCCGGAACAGAAAGCAGGTCTGCAGGCTTGTTCACCACAAGAATATCGTCATCTTGATAAACAATATCAATCCACGGTTCACGTGGTGGTGTGTACTGTTCTAACGCCATTGAAGCCTCTTAATTGCTAGTGAACAAATAATTCACGGTTGATTCGTTTATAAATAAATACAATTTTCAATATTTTCGTACATAAAAGTTGACGGCTTTACAAAACATGGTATTGATAGGGTAACAGATAATAAGAAGTCAGCATCAAAGGAAAAATGATGGAAAGTACGGTTAAAACCACCAACACAAAAACACCAACCTCAGCTCCCCTATCAAGTTTAATTAAGTCTCTTGGCCCAGGCGTTATGATGGCCGCAGCGGCTGTAGGTGGTTCTCACTTAGTCGCCTCAACCAAGGCGGGTGCGATTTATGGTTGGCAGCTTGCCGCTCTCATTATCCTCGTTAACGTATTTAAATATCCATTCTTCAGAGCCGGCATCCAATACACGCTAGGAACGGGTCAAAGCTTGGTGGAAGGTTACTCTAACCTAGGCCGCCCATACCTTGTGATCTTTTCGATCTTGAGTGCCATATCTGCGGTCGTGAATACCGCTGCCCTGCTATTATTCAGTGCAAGCCTACTCAGTTACTTTGTTCCTTTCGATTTAGCCACTAGCACCTTGTGCATGATCGTTTTAGCGACCTGTTTGATCATTCTGTTTGCTGGCCATTATCGTGCTCTAGATACACTATCTAAAGCGATCATGGCGATCTTAACCATCACAACCTTAGCTGCAGTCGCCATTGCTATCGGCTCTCCAGTCGAACCTGATGCTGCTTTTGTTCCACCGTCGCCTTGGTCATTGGCTGCTATTGGTTTTATCGTGGTGACCATGGGTTGGATGCCTGCGCCTATCGAAATATCAAGCATCACCTCTATGTGGCTAAAAAGCCAAAAAGAGAAGCAGGAAGTGACCGCACAATCAGCGCTGTTCGACTTTAACGTTGGCTACATTGGTACGGCGCTGCTTGCTTTAGTATTCGTTGCGTTAGGCGCGCTAGTACTTCACGGTTCGGGAGTTGAACTGTCTCGCTCCGGTGTTGGCTTTACTCATCAATTGGTCGGCATCTACGCTTCGACAATTGGTGAATGGTCTCGCCCGTTAATCGCTCTTATCGCTTTCTTCTGTATCTTTGGTAGCACCATTACCGTTATCGATGGCTACTCACGCGTGCTTGCTGAATCACAACGTCTATTATTCAAAAAAGATTCAAGCCCAAGAATGCTGCAAGGCTGGATAATCATTGTCTCTATCGCGGCACTCGCGATTGTGATGTTCTTTAGCGCAGCACTGATGCCTATGCTCGATTTCGCAATGGTACTCGCGTTTGCAACAACGCCATTCTTCGCGCTGCTTAACTTCATCCTAGTGAATAAGGCTAAGCTTCCAGAAGCACTAGCCATTGGCAGCAAACTAAAATGGTTGTCTGTAGCAGGTCTTGTTTACCTATTTGGTTTCCTAGCGGTATTTGTTTGGTGGAAGTGGTTAATGTAACCAGCTACTTGAATTGTTAATTAAGCTACAGATACAAATAAGGCCTTCATAATGAAGGCCTTATTTCGTTGAAGCATTTCGCTAATTCAAAACTAGTTGTGAGAAACCACAATCAAGCGTAATGAATCTAGCTGAACCTGAGCTTTGCTGATGTAACCGGTCAGTTCATTGATTTGAGCTTCGATTACCTCTAGCTCTTCATCACGAATATTAGGATTCACGGCTTTAAGCGCTTGTAGACGCTCTAATTCACCGTTCAGGTTAGTCTGCATATCTCGTTGAGCTTGTTCACGCACTTCTTCCACTTTAGGAAGTACGTGCGTCTCACCCGCTTCGATTAGCTTGTGAATTTCACCTTGTACCGAGTTAACTAGCTTGCTCGCTAGGTGACGGTTTACAGGGCTTAATTGACGGTTAAAGCTGTCGAACTCAACCTGAGCTGATAAGTCATTACCACGGCCATCCATCATCAAACGAATTGGCGTCTTAGGCAAGAACTGGCTGATACCGCTGCGTTTCGGCGCTTGCGCATCCACAAGGTAAACCAGCTCAAGCAGGATAGTACCCACTGGCAGCGCTTTGTTTTTCAGTAGTGATACCGCTGATGCACCAACACCTTCACTCAGTAGCAGATCGATACCGCCCTGAATCATTGGGTGTTCCCAGCTAATGAAGTTCATGTCTTCACGAGAAAGCGCAGTATCACGATCAAACGTGATGGTTGCGCCTTCGTATGGTAAGCCTGGGTAGCTTGGCACCATCATGTGCTCAGACGGCGTTACAACCAGAGCATTCTCACCCTTGTCGTCTTGGTTCAAGCCAATCGTATCGAACAGGCTTAGTGCAAACGTTACTAGGTTAGTGTCGCCGTCAGTCGAGGCAATCTTCTCTGCAATTTCATGCGCTTTGTCGCCGCCGTTTGAGTGCATTTCTAATAGGCGATCACGGCCTTTTTCTAGATCTGATTTCAGGCTTTGATTTAGCTTGGCAGACTCTTCAATCACTTCATCAAGTTGCTCAGTGTTACCAGAAGCCAGCATCTCGATAAGAACATCTGAGTACTTATCGTAAACCGTGCGACCCGTTGGACAAGTTTCCGCAAATGCATTCAGACCTTCATCGAACCAACGCGCAAGGATCGCCTGTGATGTGCCTTTTAGGTAAGGAACATGAATGTCGATATCACGCAGCTGACCGATACGGTCCAAACGGCCAATACGTTGCTCAAGCAAGTCTGGGTTGAATGGAAGATCGAACATCACAAGTTGGTTAGCGAACTGGAAGTTACGACCTTCAGAGCCGATTTCACTACAGATAAGAACCTGAGCGCCGCCCTCTTCTTGAGCAAAGTAAGCCGCAGCTTTATCACGCTCTAGAATCGACATGCCTTCGTGAAATACGGTTGCACGCACACCTTCACGCTCACGCAGTGCTTGCTCTAATTGAAGAGCCGTACTTGCACGAGAGGCGATCACTAGGATTTTCTCGCTGCGCTTGTCTTGGATCTTTTCAATCAACCAGTTAACGCGTGAGTCGAACTGCCACCAGCTTGAATCTTCACCTTCAAACTCTTGGAAGATCTCTTCTGGATACAGCATCTTCATTGCACGAGCTTCGGGAGCCATTTTGCCACCGATCATGCCAGATACACGCATTGAGGTTGTGTACTGCGTTGGAATCTCCATCGGCAGTAGGTTTACATTACGCTTAGGGAAGCCTTTGATTGCAGCACGTGTGTTTCTGAAAAGAACACGGCCAGTACCATGGCGATCCATAAGGTTATCAATCAATTCTTGGCGAGCTAACGCTTGCTCTTCTTCGCTGCTATCACCTTCGATAACGCGGAATAGAGGCTCAACATCTTGCTCAGAAAGCAGTTCCGTAATCTGGTTCTTCGCGCTGTTTTCAAGCTTCACTCCAGAGAACAGAGCCGTTACTGCATCAGCAACCGGTGCGTATTGGTCTTCTTCTTCAACGAATGCTTCGTAATCGTAGAAGCGATCAGGATCAAGCAGACGCAGACGTGCAAAGTGGCTCTCACGACCAAGCTGTTCAGGCGTTGCTGTTAGTAGTAGCACACCAGACGTATTTTCCGCTAAGCCTTCAACCACTTGGTATTCACGGCTTGGTTTGTCTTGGCTCCACTCAAGGTGGTGCGCTTCATCGACAACCAACAAGTCCCACTCGCCTTCAAGTGCTTGCTCGTAGCGCTTACGGCTCTTACGTAGGAAGTCCAAAGAACACAGAACGTACTGCTGGGTATCAAACGGGTTGTCTGATTCAGCAAACGCTTCAATACAACGCTCTTCATCGAAGATAGAAAAATGCAGGTTGAAACGGCGCATCATCTCTACTAACCATTGGTGTTGTAGAGTTTCAGGAACCACAATCAGAATGCGTTCAGCACGGCCAGACAGCACCTGTTGGTGGATGATCATGCCCGCTTCGATGGTTTTACCTAGGCCCACTTCATCAGCCAGTAAAACGCGCGGAGCGTGACGACGACCCACTTCATGAGCGATGTATAGCTGATGAGGGATCAAGCCAGCACGCATACCACACAAGCCACGCATCGGGCTCTTGTGTTGTTGGTACTGGTTGCTTAGCGCACGGTAACGCAACACAAAGTTATCCATACGGTCGATTTGACCTGCGTATAGCTTATCTTGTGGCTTGTTAAAGCGGATCTGGTTGCTTAAGAAGATTTCACGCAGAGTGACTTCTGTTTCTTGGGTATCTTCGCGAGTACCTAAGTAGGTTAGCAGCCCTTTGTCTTCGATAACTTCTTCGACAGACAGAGACCAACCTTCTTGGCATTCGATGACATCGCCTACATTAAACGTTACTCGGGTTACGGGAGCATCAGTACGTGCATAAACACGGTTTTCTTCTGACGCTGCAAACATTAGTGTCACTGTGCGAGCATCCATTGCTACAACGGTACCTAAACCTAAATCGCTCTCCGTATCGCTTATCCAGCGTTGCCCCAAAGCAAATGTCATGAATCGACTACCTCAATCTTATAGTTGGAATTTGGTCTTCTTAACTGCAGTTTTAAACAAGAACATTATCGCTCCTGAACTAAAAATATAGCCAAAAATGTCTAGTTTGCAGCCACTTTTTAAGTGCGCTCTCAATAATAAATATCTCGAGAAAATGGTGCAGAAAAAGGTCGCTAATCTTACTCGATGCTGTGATTTAGGTCACGCCTAAAGGAGATGATTTCATGCTTTTTTTCTGTTTTCGCCAGTGCAATCAAACTGTCAAAAATTCATGGTTAATCTATAGGTAGCAGATTGCTGCTCTCAAACGAATACACCATATTCACTCGTAACGATATGGTGCTGTTCCTCTAGATGAAGTTTAGGTGAGTAGTTGACTATCACCAGAATCAGATACTAATCTTTATATGAGCTTTATCTACGTTCAATGAATGCAAGGCAAGCCGCACGTCGGCAAGGAGATGCTATGGGCGAGACCAACCGGAAGCTATTTGTTTTAGACACCAATATCCTACTTCACGAACCCTTCGCTATATTTTCTTTCCAAGAGCACGATGTCGTTATCCCCATGACAGTGCTAGAAGAACTCGACAGAATCAAAGACAGTAAAAGAGACGTTGCTCGAGATGCGAGAATTGCGATTCGAACGCTCGAAGACCTGTTCAGGGAAGCCACACCAGACCAAATATCGGAAGGCATCCCTTTTTCTAAAGACATAAATGCATCTGGCAGTATTTCAATACTCGCTGACTACGAACTTCAAGAAAGCATCAAAGCCTTTGCCGATGACAAGGCGGGCGATAACCGAATCCTCAACGCTGTCCTCTATCTTCAAAATAAACGCGCACCACGCGAAGTGGTTCTCATCACCAAAGACATCAATATGCGTTTACGAGCAAAAGGCGCCGGTGTACGTTTTGTTGAAGACTATCAAACTGACCAACTGATTGATGATATCCAATACCTCACCAAAGGCTTCCAACAACTGGAAGGCTCATTTTGGGATGGTATCGATAATGTCGAGAGCAGAAGTTTAGGCGGCAAGACGCTGCACACCTTAGCAAGAGCGCCGTTCGAGCCAACCTTCCTCAACCAATATGTGATTGACGAAGAAAGTGACTTTGCCGCTCGAGTCGAGGAGATTGAGCCGGAAAGCATTACCCTGAGAGACCTCAGCCGCGAAAGATTGATGAATCGCAGAGCATGGGACATCACACCAAAGAACGTCTATCAAGGCATGGCGATTGATGCGCTGCTCGACCCTGATATTGATCTTGTGATTCTCACTGGCGCCGCAGGTAGTGGTAAGACACTGCTTGCTATGGCTGCTGCACTTGAACAAACCATTGAACGTAAGCAATTCGATAAGATCATCGTAACCCGCAACACCCCTGATATTGGTGAGTCGATAGGTTTCCTTCCGGGTACAGAGGAAGAGAAAATGTTGCCTTGGTTAGCCGCAGTGACCGATACACTGGAAGCGCTGCACAAGAACGACCACTGCACAGAAGGCTCGATGAAGTACATCTGTGACAAAGCCAATATCCAGTTCAAATCAATCAACTTCATGCGTGGCCGCTCGATTCAAAATGCCTTTGTGCTTTTGGATGAGTGTCAGAACCTCACCGCTTCACAGATAAAAACCATCATCACCCGTTGTGGTGAAGGTACTAAGATCGTCTGCTCAGGTAACTTAGCGCAGATAGATTCTTCTTACCTAACCCCTGTGACTTCAGGCTTAACCTACATGGTTGAGCGTTTTAAAAACTTCGAAGGCAGTGCCAACATCCACCTCAATGGTGTGGTGCGTAGCCGACTAGCTGAGTTTGCGGAAGAGAACATGTAGTGACTCTATACGCTCACTGAATCAGTAATCTAAAAACAAAAAGCGCCTCACATTGGAGGCGCTTTTCAATTTAATATTTTGAAGTAAGTCGGCAGAGGTTAGTCTGAATTACTCAGTACCACCAACGGTTAGCGAGTCTAGTTTCAATGTTGGTTGACCAACACCCACTGGCACACTTTGACCAGCCTTACCACACACACCCACACCACGGTCGATGCTTAGGTCGTTACCCACCATAGACACCTGCTGCATCGCTTCGATACCAGAACCGATTAGCGTCGCGCCTTTCACTGGGTGAGTGATCTTACCGTTTTCAATCATGTACGCTTCAGACGCTGAGAATACGAACTTACCTGATGTGATATCGACCTGACCGCCACCGAAGTTCGGTGCGTAGATACCTTTCTCAACCGTCGCGATGATCTCTTCCGGTGTGTGTTCGCCCGGTAGCATGTATGTATTCGTCATACGTGGCATTGGAAGATGCGCGTATGACTCACGACGACCATTACCTGTCGGTGCTACACCCATTAGACGAGCGTTCAGCTTATCTTGCATGTAACCTTTTAGGATGCCGTTTTCGATTAACGTATTGTACTGACCGTTAACACCTTCATCATCGACGTTCAATGAACCGCGTAGATCCGTTAATGTACCGTCATCGACAATCGTACATAGGCTTGAAGTTACTTGCTCACCAACTTTGCCGGAGAATACTGACGACTCTTTACGGTTGAAGTCGCCTTCTAAACCGTGGCCTACCGCTTCATGCAGCAGAACGCCCGGCCAACCAGAACCAAGAACCACAGGCATGGCACCAGCAGGCGCTGCAACCGCTTCAAGGTTAACTAATGCTTGGCGAATCGCTTCATCCGCAAATTGGTAAGCAACTTGAGTGCCTTTGTCATCACTTAAGAAGAAGTCGTAACCAAAACGGCCACCACCACCAGCGCTACCACGCTCACGACGATCACCCTTCTGTGCAAGTACGCTAATAGACAAGCGAACCAGCGGACGAATATCACCAGCGTAAGTGCCATCAGTCGCAGCAACCAGCATCTGCTCATGCACACCACTTAAACTCACCGATACTTCAGTCACCATCGGCTCTTTAGTGCGAATGTAAGCATCTAATGATTTTAGTAATTCTGTTTTCTGCTGTTTTTCCCAACTCGCAAGCGGGTTAACTGCATCATAGTAAGCTTGATTAGAGTTGCGTTTGAACGCTTGAACCTTGCCGTTTTGACCTTGTTTAGCAATACCACGAGCCGCAATTGCGCTCTGCTTAAGACCATCCAATTGGATTTGGTCAGAGTAAGCAAAACCAGTCTTTTCACCAGATACTGCACGAACGCCAACACCGCAATCGATATTGAAAGAGCCGTCTTTAATAATGCTGTCTTCTAGCACTAAAGATTCGTGCCAGCTTGACTGAAAGTAGATATCAGCATAATCAATTTGGCGGGTAGCAATACTCGCCAATGTATCTGCGATATTTTGCTCCGTAAGCCCTGTCGGGTTCAGTAGCGCTTCTTCAATTTGATTAATGCTCATAGATGGCTCTTGTTTGTAATTAAAATTGATTGGTAAATCGAGAGTGTTGCGCGATGGGCATATTTTGCCTAATGGACTCGCAACTGGATGTGTCTATCTCAACCACCATACTTTTAGGATCTTGGTCTAACTGTGCGACCACTCGTCCCCATGGATCAACCACCATTGAGTGTCCCCATGTTTCTCTTTGGCAAGGGTGTTTTCCGCCTTGACCTACCGCGACAATCCACGACTGTGTTTCAACCGCGCGGCATCTTAATAGTACTTCCCAGTGCGCTTGACCCGTTACCGCTGTAAAAGCCGCAGGCACCACAATGATTTGTGCCCCTTGCTTACGTAACTCTGAATACAAGTGTGGAAAGCGCACATCATAACAAATACTCAAACCTAAGCGACCAAAAGGCGTTTCCGCTGTCACAACTTGGTTGCCCGGAGTGAAAATATCCGACTCTCGATAGCACTTATGGGCGTCAGCGACATCCACATCAAACATGTGTAGCTTGTCGTAATGAGCAACGAGGCAACCAAAATCATCAATCACCAAGGTGGTGGTCGTCACTCCGTTAGTTGTGCTTATCGGCATACTGCCAATGACGATCCAAATTCTGTGAAGCTTTGCTAGCTCAGAGATTTTCTTTTGCAGTGGGCCATCATTAAAAGGCTCAGCACACTGGTGATAGTCGGCTTTACTGCCAAAAACTAACGCGTTTTCAGGGCAAACAACCCACTTAGCCCCCAACTCTTTGCACTTTGCAACTTCTTGAGCAAGGTACTCAAAGTTCAATTCAGGGCTGGGGCCAGATGTCATTTGAATCAACCCAACACAATCCATGTGTATCGCTCCTCCATTCATTATGATTCAGAAATCAGCATTTCACCGTATATTCGCTGACTCGGGCATAAGGTCTTTTCGGCTAATTTAAGGCCTATTCGGCTAATTTTCTCAGCTTCTCTGGCAGCTGAAACTCGCCAGAGCTACGAGAAAGTTCGCTCACCGTTGGTGAATCCAATGGTCCTTTCACCGAATAATTTACTTGGGTAAAGACTTCCACAACTGGCGAGATAACCGTGGTCACCGCCAATACGTACAGCGCCGTTTGAGGGGTTACCGCAAAGGCCGTTAATACGGGAATACCCGAGGTAATATCTGGGGTAAAGTTCACCTCAGCATCAACCTGACGCGTGTTGAGGTTAGCGATACCTTTGATTTTCATCTCACCTGCGACCGCATCCATGTTCAGATCATTGGTCAGGAAGATACCATTTTGAATCTCGCCCGTTCCGGTGATGCTGTTGAAGGCCATACCTTTATCAAACACATCTGAGAAATCGAGCTGCATCTTACGGATGATCGAATCTAGGCTAAACAGGCCAAGTAATCGAGCTGCGCCGCTCACATCCGAGATAATGCCTTTACCAAACTTGGTTTTAACGTTGCCATCAAGGGTATCCATTTTGATTCCCCAAGGCGAACCATCCCAATTTAGTTGACCTTCCAACGCGAATGGCGCTTTTTGAATCCCGGAAGTAATACCAAAGCGCTCCATGAGCTCGCTGTTGTTTTCACCTTCAACATCAACGGTTAACGATGAATGACTCTTGTCACCTTGCAGTTCCCACCAGCCACTCACATCCGCTTTGTTACCGCCGCTTCGCACCTGGATTTTGTTCCACTCGATACGATCTTCGTTCCTCGTCATTTCAACATCGACCTTACCCACCTTGTAGCCTTGCAGCCAAAAGTCGTTCAGCGTCAGGGTCAGGTTTGGCATCGCATCGTGGATCTCTCTATCCAATTTGGATATCAATGGCGCAGCTTGTTCTTTACGTTGCAGCAGTTGCTGATCTTGGTTGTTCTTATCACTCCACTCAGGAACAAACAGATGCAGACGATCCAGTGAAACTGTCAAATCATAAGGAGGCAGGTAGTTAATATCCCCTTCTAGCTCTTGGCTAGACACTTCCATTTGCCACGCCTGTTTGTTCTTACTAGCACTAAAATCGACGTCATTCCAAGAGATACCACCCAAGATCAGCTCTTTACTCTCAAAGGTAATACGGCTTGGCGCAGGTATGGTTGGCGTGTTCATTTGACTAAGTACAGCCGTTGAAGGCTTTACCGGTTCCATTACAACCGATAACCAATCATCGGCATTGAATTTGTCTGTACGAATCAGGGCGTGATGGCCCACCACCGGGCTAATTTTGTAGCCACCGCGACCAAGCACTAAGTTGGTCGCCGTTAACTCAGGCACGTCGCCTGTGATATCAATCTCAGCTTGGTACTTGGTGTTTGGCAATTGCAGGCGCGCGGTAATCGTCTCTTGGTTACCCGATGCCTGTAGCCTTGCAGAGCCACTTTCTAGTGATTTTTTCGCCAATGGATATGGGTAATCACTCGCCAAGTATTTTAGGTCTGACTGTAAGTCTAGTTGGTAGGTAAAGCCGATATCATTCAGCTGGATATCAATCTGGCTTTGCCATTGCGCATGACCTGATAAGCGGCTTAACCATTGCTCACCGATGTAAGGTTCTAGAGGCTTGACGTCCCAATCACCTAACACATCAATATCAACTGCATAGCCAGGACCATCATTAAGGCCCTTAAAATCAAGCGAGATACCTTGGTTAAGCAGATCCGCAGCGAGGCCATTTGCCGTCACTACGTCATTATCAAATTCAATTCGACCCGTGGTGTTCTCGAGCACCATTGGCGGCGCTTCAATCTCAACATGGTTGCCACTTAAGTCGGCGTAACCCCATGCTCTTGCTTCTTTTTCAGAATCAAACGGAATATTCAGCTGGAACTCCGAAGATACATCACCACTCACTTGAAGTGCGGTTAAGGCTGCGCCTACCGAGCCCACCAGTGGCGAAGACGTCATGTAATCGCGTACTGCGTTGCCAGACGCCGTCGCTTTAGCTTCAATTTCAATATGGCCGCCTTCCCCTAAATAAGGAATGCGTCCTGTGATTCGATCTGCCGTCACATCCATCAGTTGAGCTGAGCGAGAATCCAGATGCATCGCATCATTTTCAAACAACAGATCAAGCTGAAGATCAGTAATCAGTGGCCACGCGGTATCAAAGCTGAATTTCGCATCTTCTAAGCCAACCCAAACCTGGAAAATACCATCGTGGTTAGTGTATGGGTATTGAGACAAATCACCATGCCACAACAGTTTTACGGTATCCGCTTTACCGGCTTGAATCGCAGTTGAAAGGTAGTCTGTTAGATCTTGCCCAAGAGCCAGTGTAGGTAAGTAGCGCCATGTTTCACCGACATTGTAAGCGTCCGCTTCGCCGTAGAAGGATAAAAACGGGCTCGCATCTTTTGGGAAGTCTAAGCGGAATGCGCCTAGTACTTGTAAATCGGGGGTGGCAGCTGTGATTTTGTCTGACCACAGCTTCCAGCCGTTTTCATCTTGCTGCCAAACAATATCAACCTGACCTTGTTTGATATTCAAAGGCGCTTGGAATACGTCACCATAAGGGAACACATCGTCAATAACATGCAGGCTAGCTTTCGCTTCCGAGGCCGAACCAAACACACTACCAGACACTTGGCTAAAGCCTGGGACTAGCTCCCACTGCTCGATAGCAAGATCAGAAAAACTGGCTGAATAACGTAAACTGTCAATTCCCGAACCCATGGAAACACGGATATCAGAAACAGAGCCGCCCGGCGCCAATACGTTAATCATTTTGGTTGATTGTTCAGAGTCAGGCAGCAGCTTAATCAACGGAGTAATAGTCGCAATATCCAGCTCAGAAATGTTGAGTTGCCATGGACCTTGATTCCACTTGAACGCTACGTCGAGTTCCGGCCAAGGTGTGTCATCCGTTCTAAGGTTTAGTGAGTGACCATTTACTTGCCAACCATCATCAGTCGGCGACAACTTAAAGACACCGGACTCAAGCATGAGGTCATGCTCGCCATCTTCGTTCCACGCCAGTTCTGAGGGTAAAACCTCAACATAAGCGCTCACTGGCTTGCTATTTCGCAGCGTAAGCCAGCTATTCAAGCTCACAGTACCCGTTTCAATGCCGGATTCCGCCTGCATATAATGCGTAAGCCATGGCTTAACAGAAATGCTGTCGGCACTGACATAAAACTCACCAGTCACATCAGTCAGTGACCCACCATCAATAAAGTTAGCACTCACTGACAGAGAGTTTAGATTGGCATCTTTGATACTCACCACACCTTCAGCAAGGTGATGTTTGTCTGAATTTTGCCATTTTAAGGTTTCTATATCGAGCTGACGTTCTTCACCCGAAACAGAGTGATAAAGAATAGAAGAATCTTTTGCAGTTACATCGACGAGTGTTTTTAGCAGTAAATTATCGAGCTCTTGTATCACTCGCTTGGAAGACTCGGGATCTGTAGGTTCGTCTTTGCCATTTTGTCCGGCAAACAGATCAATTGAGCGGATATCAAGATACATTTGATTCATGACTAGATCGGCCACAACCGGGCGCATCTGCACGAGCGATTGAATCAAGTCAAACTCGACTTCAACACGCTCAACAGAGAAGGTCACATCTTCTGCATTGGGGAGGCTAGCTTTAACGCCTTGCAGAGCAATAGAGGGGTGAGTGTTACGCCAAAAACCGCCCACATCTTGAATCGAAAAATCAAAACCGGAGTGTTGGTTTACCCAAAGCTCAATTTCAGATTGATACTTGTTTAAATTGGGCAAGGCTACACGCAGTGTAGTAACGGCAATGGCTAGCGTTACTAAGAGAGTAACCACTAACCATAAACATGCACGTAGAATCAGAGTAACGCTTGAGCTCACAAAATTTCCATTACATCATAACAACATCAAACTGCTCTTGTATGTACAGAGGCTCAGCCTGGATTTTAACTTGCTTACCAATAAAGACTTCAAGCTCCGCAAGCGCATGAGATTCATCGCCCTCTAACGCCTCAGCTACGGCAGCTGCCGCATAGACCACAAATTTATCGGCGTCGTACGCACGATTCACTCGCGTGATCTCTCGAAGAATTTCATAACAAACGGTTTCAACTGTCTTCACACTGCCGCGGCCTTCACAAGCAGGACAGCTCGAACATAGGATATGCTCAATACTTTCACGAGTACGTTTACGAGTCATCTCAACCAACCCAAGCTGCGTGAAGCCATTAATATTGGTTTTCACACGGTCTTTGTCGAGCGCAGCCTCTAAAGAAGTTAGTACTCGCTTACGATGTTCCTCAGACAACATATCAATAAAGTCGATAATGATGATGCCACCTAAGTTACGTAGACGCAGCTGACGAGCAATCGCTTGAGTCGCTTCTACATTGGTGTTGAAAATCGTCTCTTCTAGATTACGACGACCAACAAACGCGCCAGTGTTGATATCAACCGTGGTCATCGCTTCAGTTTGGTCGATAATCAGATATCCACCAGACTTTAATTCGACTTTACGATCCAATGAACGCTGAATTTCGTTCTCGGTATCGTACATATCAAAGATAGGCTTATCACCTTCATACAGCTCAAGCTTGTCTGTCAGCTCAGGCACGTATTCAGAGGTAAACTCTTTTAGGTTTTCATATTCTAGACGAGAATCGACCTGAATCTTGCTCAGCTCAGTACCGACGAAGTCACGTAAGATACGTTGGCTTAAGCAAAGCTCACCATACAAACGAGTACGCGCCTTGTGCTTACCACGACGCTCTAATACTTTTAGCCATAATCGCTTCAAGAATGCGGCATCTTGTGCCAACTCATTTGAATCTGCACCTTCTGCTGCTGTGCGGATGATGAAGCCACCGTGTTCGTCACAGTAACGAGACACGACTTTTTTAAGACGGTTACGTTCAGACTCGCTGTCGATACGTTGAGATACACCAACATGACTTGCGCCCGGCATAAATACCAGATAACGAGACGGTAGAGTGATATCAGTGGTTAAGCGAGCACCTTTAGTACCAAGAGGGTCTTTGACCACTTGCACCACAATGTCTTGCCCTTGACGGACAAGCTCTGAAATATCACGAACCTGAAATTGTTTCTTTTCGTTTTCAGCGACACATTCAGTGTGTGGGACAATATCAGAGGCGTGTAAAAAAGCTGCTTTCTCAAGGCCTATATCCACAAAAGCCGCCTGCATTCCCGGAAGAACACGGCTTACACGTCCTTTATAGATATTTCCTACGATACCGCGTCGAGCATCTCGTTCGACATGGATCTCTTGAAGAGCCCCCCCTTCAATCATGGCCACACGAGTTTCACTCGGGGTCACGTTCAGCAACAATTCAGCACTCATGGTGCACCTCAGGTTAGTAATTATAAGAATTCTTGCAGTAGCTGGTCCGTTTCAAATAAAGGTAAGCCGACAACGGCGTAATAACTACCTTCGATTCGGGTGACAAAGCGTCCGCCCAAACCTTGGATCCCATAGCTACCGGCTTTATCGCATGGCTCCCCTGTTTGCCAGTATTGTTCTATTTCTTTTTCACTGAGGGGTTTAAACCATACGTCGGTAATAATGATTTCTGTTCTTTGTTTTTCTTCTGAAACCACAGAAACCGCCGTCATCACTTGGTGACGTTCATTCGCTAACTGAGTAAGCATGCGCTTAGAGTCAGCAAAATCGGTGGGTTTCTCAAGCACTTGCCCTTGGCTTACGACGACTGTGTCAGAACCAAGAACGACTATATCAGAGCCATGATCTACAGTATCAGAACTAGGAACGACATGCTGCCTTTCAGAAGGGTTATCTTTCAATAAAGACAACGCAGCTAAAGCTTTATCTAAAGATAGTCGCTTAACATATTCTTCGGCGGTTTCTTGAGCGTGTTTACACTCTTCAACATCGGTTACGAGGACAGAAAACTCATAACCGAGTTGAGATAGCAATTCTTTGCGGCGTGGAGAGCCGGATGCCAAAACTAAATGTTTCTTTTCCATCGTCACGCTACCTCACATGCCAATGGCGACGCACGCGTCTCATTAATAAAAACATCCAAGGCCAAAGTATACAGTTTATCAATGCGCTCCATAACGATAACGGATTGAAAACAACATCTTGGATCAAATATTCACCAAAGAAGATCAACACCTCAAACAAGACCGTTAACGCGGCAATGATCATCGCTTGCTGCCATAACGCCATGTTACGAATGACGAGGAAGTTCATCGCAATAATGTACATCACTATTGCCATCATCATGCCTCGAATACCCAGAGTAGAGCCGATCAAAAGGTCCCACAATAAGCCTAAAATCAAAGCACTACCCACGTTAACACGATGCGGTAGAGCCAAAACCCAGTAACACGTAACCAGCAGTAACCAAGATGGTCTAAATAAATCTAAGCTACCAGGCCAAGGGATCGTCTGCAGAATCAGTGCTATTAAAAATGAGCAGAAAATTACTACCTTGCTTCTCAAAACGCTATTGGCCATCTTCGCCCTCTAACAATGCTTGTTCTATGCTCGATTGATCCGCTTGCATCTGTTTGTTTTCATCAGGCCATACAAGCAGCAGGTATCTGAGCTTATCGAACTCAACCACAGGCTCTGCTTTAATCACAGCGAACTCACGTTTCGGGTCGTAATCAACGGCCGTAACATAGGCGACTGGATAACCTTCTGGATATACCCCACCAAGACCTGATGTCACCAACAGATCTTCTTCTTGTATATCGGTACTGGTTGGAATGTGCTCTAGCTGGATCTCATCAATCATGCCATTGCCCGAAGCAATCACACGGATGTCATTACGAATAACCTGAACAGGAATCGCATTGTTTGCATCAGTGAGTAGTAATACACGACTATTATGAGCAGCAACGAAAGTGACTTGGCCGACAATGCCTTTTTCGTTGATCACCGGCTGACCTTCATACACCCCATCAATCTGACCTTTGTCGATCACGACTTGATGGCGATATGGTGAAGTGTCTACCGCCATAACTTCTGTGACGACTTTCTTCTCATCACGGATAAACGGCGAGCCTAACAGCTTACGAAGGCGCTTGTTTTCTTCTTGATATTGCTCAAGCAGAATCAGCTCGCTCTTCAGACGCAAGACTTCTCGTTTAATATTATGGTTAGATTCAATTAACCCTTTGCGAGTGCTAAAACGGTCGTAAACACCATCGAACATAGTGCGAGGCAAGTTGGCTGCATATTGAATAGGCGCAACCATGCTGTTTAATAGATAGCGAACATTTGAGAAAGCATCTAAACGACTATCAGCCAGCATAAGGCTGGCTGATAAAATTACAGCAAAAAACAGGCGCAATTGTAGAGAGGGACCTCTACCAAAAATTGGCTTCATTCTATATTTGGTCCTAGAGCTACATTTGATCCTATAGACAAGGTCCTAGGCTCTTTACATAAAACTAGATAAGAAAAGAGCCTAACACTAGATATTATTCTTCGCTGAACAGATCGCCGCCGTGCATGTCGATCATCTCTAGAGCTTTACCGCCACCTAGAGCAACACACGTTAATGGCTCTTCTGCAACAACAACAGGGATACCTGTTTCTTCTGTTAACAGGCGATCAAGGTCTTTAAGCAGTGCACCACCACCTGTTAGTACCATACCGTTTTCTGAGATATCAGAAGCCAGCTCTGGTGGACACTGTTCAAGTGCAACCATCACTGCAGATACGATGCCAGATAGAGGTTCTTGAAGTGCTTCAAGGATTTCGTTTGAGTTTAGGCTAAAGCTACGAGGCACACCTTCAGCAAGGTTACGACCGCGAACTTCGATCTCATTGACTTCATCGCCAGGGTAAGCTGAACCGATTTCGTGTTTGATCTTCTCTGCTGTCGCTTCACCGATCAAGCTGCCGTAGTTACGACGAACGTAGTTGATGATCGCTTCATCAAAACGGTCACCACCAATGCGAACAGAAGACGAGTAAACCACACCGTTCAGTGAGATAACCGCAACTTCAGTAGTACCACCACCGATATCAACAACCATTGAACCTGTTGGCTCAGAGACACGTAGGCCAGCACCAATCGCAGCAGCCATAGGCTCATCGATTAGGTAAACCTCACGAGCACCAGCACCTAACGCTGATTCACGGATAGCACGACGCTCAACCTGTGTTGAACCACAAGGTACACAAACCAAAACACGAGGACTTGGTTTAAGCACACTGTTGTCATGCACTTGTTTGATGAAGTGCTGAAGCATTTTTTCCGTTACGTAAAAGTCGGCAATTACACCGTCTTTCATTGGACGGATCGCTGAGATGTTACCAGGCGTACGACCAAGCATTTGCTTAGCAGCGTGGCCAACAGCAGCGACACTCTTTGCAGAACCCGCACGATCTTGGCGAATAGCTACAACTGAAGGCTCATCAAGAACAATGCCTTGGCCTTTTACATAAATAAGGGTATTGGCTGTACCTAAATCAATCGATAGGTCGTTTGAAAACATGCCACGAAGTTTTTTAAACATATTCTTCGCTCATCCTGCAAGAATTAGAAGACAAAAATTGCACTAAATGTACCAATGCCTTGCTGTTACGGCAAGGCATTGAAGTACAAACATGGACTGAAACCCGCAATTTCTTACAGATTCCTAACTTAAGGGGCAAAAATTATATTATTACTGACCTGTTAAGCCACTTTCACCTCGGTAGATCACACGATCGTTACCACGGTAGATACCAAATGTGACGACGGTGGATGGATCTTCATCACCCAGTTGGCGCCAGTTGTAACGTAGCCATGGTTGATCTTGATCACTGCCACTACATGAGATGTTATTTCCGCCATCGCTATCAGGCTCAGAGTCATCCATTCTTAACCACAGACGAACTTGCTCACGTGGCGCGTCTGTTCCTGCTGGCGTATTTTGATTTGCTGTGACCTCTTCTTCTCCATCATCCACATTTCCATTACCGTTAAATGAAACTAAAGTGGTTGCCGCCCCTTCACTGTGCCAAATAACTTGTTTACAAGTATTAGCCCCATTGAAGGTACTGCGGTCATCATCCTCGTTAACAATAAACTCGCTGCCATCCCAGAACTCAGCGCGCAATGGAATAGTTAGAGTAGTATCAGAATTGCCACCAATATCATCTAGCACCATTCGACCATAACGAGCTGGAGGCTGGACCGGAAACTCGACAGAATCAGTCAAAATATCAGAGTCAGTAAATGAAACAGGATCAACTCCTGCAACAGTCAAGCCAAAGTGGGTAATAGTGGAGTTAGCATCTGAAGTATTAAACGGTGCATCTCTGCGGCTAACGTCATACAAATCCGTAACTCGCTGAAGAACAGCGGCACTATCGTTCAACAACCAATGCTTACGATCAGTAGACCAAGTGCCTGCCTCAGTATCCAGCAAGAACCCATTATCGACAGCTGTATCATCTAGAACACCAAAACTGGCTTGTAGGCTCGGGGCAAAGAATTGATAGTTGTTAAGCGCGTTACCAACACTGCTTTCACCTGATGCCATTGGGTATACCTGATGAACGGTTGAGTCATAAGGTTGGTCTAAGTATGCAATATCACTTTGATTTGTAACATTCCACTCAGGGTCACCTTGCATGAAGTATTTGGGGTAAAAACGGCCGATAGTTTTAGACCCAGTGACACCTGAATCACCATTTGGAGGGGCAATGGTGCTATAAAAGTTACCCGTTTCAATTGCAACCAATTCAAAACTTCCTACCTCTGAGTAGGTTAACCCATCAAGTTGGTACCCACCATTTGACTGATCACTAATTGAAATACTCGGAGATATCGTGTCGGGCATCAAATAGCCAAGTACACCCTCACTTGGTGTGTCTAAATAATGGGAAACACTGATCGAAGCTTGAGACACAAAATAATTCGAAGGAACACCTACATTATTTGAACATACGGAATTTACATTAGCTCCGGTAATCATGGGTTTCACGTCCACATCAAAGCTCTCCCCCGCTGCAACAAAGCCACTACTACTGGATTCTGTACTCGTTCCACTTGAATCGCTATCAGTACATACAGCAAACTCATAAGGTTTAGATTTGACAACAAAGCTACCAACCAACCCCGAACTTGCGGAATCAGGCTGTTCATAAATAGGACACCCTTCAATTTCAGAACAATCAAAGCTAGGATCATTGATAACTACATTAACTTGCCCAACATTGCTCCAATTTACTTCAGTTGTAGCACCACCATTATCAAAATTTAGATCTGTAACTGAGAAGTCATCAAGTGATCCATCTTCAGGGGTAGGCATTTCAAGAAAGTAATCTTTAGAAGCATCAAATGATAAGTTTTTAGTATAGCCATTTACTGGGCTAACAACGCCTTGATCACAAGCTTGAGCCGTCACCTCTACCACTAACTCTTGAGAGTCTTGAGCTGCATTCATATGTATTTGGCTTGGGCTTGTATCAAACTTATAGGGCACATAAAAAACTTGTGTCGATGTTGCGGGCTCTGAATCGTAGACTCCCCCAACACTGAAATTACCAACCGTATCAGAGTCTAAATACAAGGTTCGAATGCCACCATCAAACGTATAATCCGGAGTTTCACACGCATTGTTAGCTTCACCCGTACACCATCGCGTTCCCGTTGGGGTTACCGTCGCTTCAAACTGCTCATTAGAGTCGACCAATTCGCCATTCTCTTCTAGGCGAAACTCAACCGGAATTCGCTCACAGGTTAGGCTATATAATTGTTGAGGTTCTACAACCAATAATCCTTGCTGTACTGGGGGTTCACAAGAATAATCAGGTTTGATTATCGTTACACCATTATCAAGCACGGCGACTCTCGCTGTCACGGCACCATGAATAGCTGTCTGATTTAAATCTACAGTATCTGCGAGAATAAATCCTTTGAAAGTAGAGTTCCCAACGTCAAATATGACCTCACCTTTAGGAGCGTATATAATGGGATAAGCGAAGTCAGATTGTATATCAACTGCCAAGTTAAACTTCATACGTGTTATCACATTTATTTGAGAGTTGCCCTCAAAGGCATATACCAAATCTCCTGCATCATGCTCATAATTATCAAAGGTCACCGTGGAATTATCAGGAAAAACCAGTTCTACACCCGCCCCTCCACTAACTTTAACATCTGAGATATAACTGTCTTCATCTAAGACGACTCGAACTAGATTATAATCATTCCCCTGCTTGTTGATAACGAGCTTAGACAAGTTACTCTCAATGAAAACATCTATTGTTTCACCGTTAATTTGGTAAGAACATATCTCTGAGTCCGCTCCGCAGCTCTGCAAAATATCCGAAGCCTTGCCCGTAATGGTTAAACTTTCTGATGGATTTTTTTCTGCAATAGAGGTTACGTAACTGCCTTTAATCTTTCTTAATTCAAGTTGGCTATCATTATTACCAACATCACATTGATGTTCATCACACACTGGAAAATTATAAATATGATAAAACTCACTCGCATCATCAAAACCCAATAATAAAAAGTCATCTTTTGTTGTCCATTTATCATTAAAGAGCTCATAGCCTTCAGAGACCTTTTTTAAAGATTGATTAATATAGTTATTAGACCAGCCGCTAAATTTTGTTTGCTGGCTGGTAACCGTCAATGAGCTATTCACACCAGTCCAACTCTGAATGGGCTCGGGAAACAAGTTACACACGTTGGCAACAGGAACCACCTCAGGTAACTCAAACGCAAAGTAACCCACTTCTTCCGGAATATGCGTGCGGTCTCTAAAGTCCTCATCTACAACAAAGCTAACTTGGTTCGTGTTAATGTTACATCGACGTAGCCAGCCTCCGTGTCCACCAGCCCTCTCTTGTTTATTAGCTATGATCCCGTCAATATTCGTTAGAGAGGTGGTAGCATACTTATCCTCACAGCCATCCAACATTGGGTCATTACCGCTTTGACTTGGCGTATCATACCCTCTTGCAAATTGAACCTTAAAACCATCAACATCAAGGTTAGTATTGGTGGCTAACGTCGCTAAAAACGCGATCTTCTCATCGTCATAATCATCGTTACTGCGGTGAGAAGCACTTAGCTCCAAAAACAAATCAATGTATGACGTTTCATCGGTTCGCCTAACCTTGCCAGAGGTCATCCATTTATCATTGTTATTTCGAGTTTGAATTTGATGCAATACCACCGGATTAGAAGAAAAGCCAGCTCCGCCAAAATCGCTATAAAGGACTCTATCATTACTATTTGAGCCTGATTTAGCACTGGCTGCATCGGTGTTCAAATAACCCGCTATGACTTCATGGCCATTAAAATCGGCCACACCGGGCTCAATCGCAAGGTAACTGACTTCTGTTATCGGTTGGCTATCTAAATCTGAACCACCGCCATTCTTTGGCGCCTTAATCTGCTTGATGGTCGCTTCGGTTTTGCTTACCTCGGTAACCATTAACGTTGCAGGAGCATCCGCGTCAGGGGCACTTGAATCAATGGTTGGCATCACAAACACCAGTGGCGTGTTGGTATAAGACTGAGTCAGTGGGATCTTACATTCTCCACCAGAGCACTGAACGATACCAAATTCATACTGAGCATCGTTTGAATAAACCGGCGGTGGCTCGATATCCGAGCTGTCACATTCTAGTTCAGTACTGTCCCCACTATTAATATCGACGCTTTGCGGGTGAATACCTTTAAAGTCTGCGGGGTAATTGCCTAAAAAAGTAAAACCCTGCCCATCGTCAACGTAGTAGTCTGCGGTTCCGGCATCATTTCCCGCTCCCGGCTGATAAATCAGTTGAACACTATAGTCTCCCCCACCAACCATGTAACGAGGATCGCGAATAAAGGGCGTATCTCCCACCGTAGGCTCATTAATATCATTGGTCCAGATGGTGTATTCCGGGCGGTTATTTCCGGGCTCTTGCTCTGCAAACACAGATTCAACAAGCTGGGCGGAATTGATATTAAATGATATTTTAAATTCACCGCTCGGATCTACGTTACAAGTCGACGCTGTCGCGATCAAAGGGAATAGGCAGAAACAGGCAACTAAAATATATCTACATGCTTTCATCGTATTGACTCCTTCACCCAAACTTCTTGAATACGCTGTACTTGGTTGATACCTGAGCCACAAATGGCTGTTGATTCAATCTTAAAAAAACCAACATCATCTAAAATTCCGATCGGAGTACAAGTTAACTCTTCAACTGTACAGATAGTCGACATCCCACTGCTCACTTGATTTGAATTTAAGTTACCACACGCTGCACTAACACTTGTTGAAACCGCGGGAGATACAGTCAAAGGGTACACTTGAGTAAGTGCCCACTCATTCGCAGAGTGTGCTAGCAACCAAGCCTGTGTCCCAAGTTGCTTACGGGTCAATGTATCGTGATTTGACCATTGGACTTGCACTAGAGAAGTCGCGAGGAAGCCCATCACCACAATAACAAATATTGCAACGACCAAAACACTGCCTTTTTGGGATGATTTACTATGGCGCATTAAGTACCTGCACATCTTGTTGGTAAACACTTACTTCGTTGTTTTGCTCAAGTACAAGATCGATGTGAATCACGCCACCTCTTTGTAAACTTGGCTCTTCGTAACGAAAATTACTGTCGGCATAATTGATGCTATCCGCCACAGTGACTCCGTTACGCTGGATTAAACCTTGATTCTGAATAGTATCGTTTACTAAACAGTAACTCACCGGAGCACTATCACTGTCATCGTAAATATAATGACGTTTAGCAATAGATTGACTACTCAAACTTACCGAAGAAGCGGTAAACACATTGCTCGTTGAGACTAACCCCGACACAGGAATTCGCTTAGTCGAATTCTCTCCGAACTCTGAATAATCCGTTGGGTTAATAATTAAGAAATCGTCTTCGTTGAGTATTGGGAAGTCTTGGCCGATAATAAAATTCAGCTCATCTGTCGCTTCATCAAAATGATAAAAACCAGAATATTTAATAGCATAGAATACTAGGCATTTTTGAGCATAGGACGAAGCCGAAGCTGGAGTAATACTCGAATCAAAACTGTTGGGAACCGCATGGCTTATCTCTCGCGACATTTTCTCAACAACAAATTGGCCTTTTACTTGTACTTTTTGACGATCAATAGTCTCAACATAGCCTTTCATACCGTATTCAACAAAACCGGCAATTGCGAGGCCAATGACGGCAACCACAACAATGGTTACGATCATTTCTATCAAAGTAAAACCACGTTGTTTCATTAGTAGTTCCCCTTGTAAGCAACCAAGCTATAACGGTTGTTACCACCAAAGATCTGTAACTCAACGCGCTTCATCGTTCCAATTACATTGTCGTTAAGCCCGTCCATGTCTTCGTCATAAAACACCAAGACCTCAACTCTAAAATTGGCATAACTGTCTTCGATATTTTCATCTAGGATATTAGCAAGTGGGTACTTAATAGGTGATACACATGCTGATTCAGTGGTATCGGTGTACCAGCATCCAATATAATCATCGACATCATTAAAAGCAGCGGGCGCAGTCTCTGCCCCATCCACTCCCAGTTCATTAGGGGCAGAACAAGCCGTCGCACCAGCATCCCCACAACGCACCAGACCACCATCAAAATCACTGTGTTCATCAAAGCCGCGAGCTAAAATTTGATTCATCAAACTCTGGCCTAAGGCCACGGAACGGTTTTGATATTGTGGGTCTGCTGAACTTGCCACTTGTGGTGCTAAAAAACTACTAATCGTCACCATCGCAATACCCAGTACGATAATCACAACAATACTTTCAATCAGAGTAAAACCACGTGAGCGAATCATAGACACGCCCCTTCACTCACATAACCTTGAGAATTGATACACACACTGGCTTGGTTTTGCGCTGAGGTAATCAAGATGCTCACACCACTACTGGCGGTATCAAGCGGGTTACCGAGAAGATCAAACGTAATTTGTGACACTGAAGGTGTAGTACTAAACGAGACTTGATCAGCTACAACTAAATCGCTCCGAGAGTTAGGGTCACTAGCACTGCAACCTCTTGAACTACCAATACAACTAGCATTGATAGTTATGCGGCTGCGCAGACAAAGTTTTTGAAGATCAAGGTTACTCGTATCGTTACAGTAATTGTATAAGTTGGGGATATTGGTTTGAATGCGATTCACTTGAACCTGACGAATCACCGAGATAATTTGCTCTTGCGCAGTAAAAGTGGAATAGCTAGAAGTACCAACGAAGCGACTCGCGGCAAACGTTGAAATAATACCGAGGATAATGATAACGATGATCAGCTCTACCAGAGTAAAGCCGTTGGGTGTGGGGCTGTTATCCATAATGAGCCTCTAACTGCCAAGCGAGTACTGATTATACAAGATAATGAAGCTTTCGCTCTTATGTATATGAATAGTTTTGATATTTGTATGTTTTGGATAGAAAAAAGGCCAGCAGGTGCTGGCCTAATCAAAAATATTTGACTTAGTTAGCAGAACAGATTGTACCAGTACCTGAAGATACAACGTTTGCAGTAGCCGGTGTATTAGCATTCTCAGCTTGAGTATATACAACACAGTTAGTAGTGTAATTTGGAATGCCAAAAGTTACTTGAGCAGGATCTGAATCAGTTACTACTTCAATAAATTCAAAATCATCACCGATTCCCTGAACGATATTTGTAATATCATCTTCAGTTGCATTTGGGTAACCAAAAGTAGTATTGATAGTTGAACCACCAGCGCTTAGAGCACCTGAAGTACTCTCGAAGCCTTCAATTGCAGCCTTACCATAAATAATGCTCGCTGAGCCTTGAATTGCACCAGCTAGACCTTCAAGCGTTGCATCCTTCGCATCATCTTGCAGGTTTAGGAAACGTGGTGCCGCAGTTACAGCAAGAATACCTAGAATAACAATTACAACCACTAGTTCGATTAGGGTGAAACCGCCTTGTCTTTTCATAGTTAAGCTCTCTCTATGTTTAATTTTACGCAGACTTACTGCAAAGTTACGGTCACACGACCAGTTTTAATTTCGTAAACAAATTCATGCTCGGTACTACCTTCTAATTGAACGTAAGTACAGGTTGCATCACCTGAATTCGCTTGCGCTGAATATTTGTAATTTGAGTCATTAGCGATATCTGAAACCGCACCAACTTTAGGTGGATTTTGCAGCAAGTTTTCCATCAACTCAGAACATGTTTGGTCTGAAATATCTTGTGGAGCAGTGCTCGAATTATTGTTCAGAGTCCACGGATAGCCATCACGAAAGTCGGTCTCGACGTTGTTACTGTTTTTTGATCTTGTTAACCAAAAATCAACACCATCATAGTTTACAGTATTGTATGTTTCAACACCTATCTTCTCTGACGGCCTTGCTTCCGCTTCCCATTGTGCTCTTGCTGACAAAACAGCCGTTGCAAAGCCACCAGCGACACCTTCAATACTGGATTTCTTGGCTTCATCCGTCACATCAAGAAAACGAGGCAACGCAGCGACCGCCAATAAACCAACAACTACGATCACTATCACTAATTCGACAAGGGAGAAACCCTTTTGATTCTTAAGCATTTTCTACCTACTCATCTAATTATTAACGCGCATTATACATTCGCGCACGTATAAAACCATACTAAAACTGTCAATATTTTCACAAAGCCAAAATATTGGCTTTTACACTAAACCTTTCTCTTTCAAGTAATATATCTACCTGATATTTATCAGTATAATGATAACTACAGTGAAAGTGTCTGTTGTCACTTTTATCTTCAACTCTTGGAGAGCTTAGCCCTAAAATGCTCCCTTGAGGATATAATTGATCCAGCCAATAATTACAGTCTCGCTCCGTACCTTGGATAGGCATTACCCACCCAGTTCTGCTGTAGATCTTTGGGGGTTCCGAGCCTTCTTCTTGCCCAGCACCCGATAACAAATACTGCTGTTTGAACAAATTGGCTTGCTCTAAAATCCGCTTGCTCGCGACGATAAATGCCGTGTTAGTCGCTTCTTCTTCTACCGTTTTGAATGCCGAAAGCACACCGACAATAAGAAAAAGAATAACCACTGTCCAAATAACAAAACGTGAGCGTTGTAGGTTATTTAGCATTCCCTAGCCTTTGATCGCATCCAACATTCCCCACATCGGCAAGAAGATACCTAGCGCCAAAATCAGCACCATGCCTGCAACGATGGTTAACAAAATGGGTTCAATTCTGGCGGTTAAGGTTTTCAGATCGTAATCGACTTCGCGGTCATAAAAATCAGCCACTTCAAGTAATAGCTCATCAATACGACCCGTCTCTTCACCGACGGAGATCATTTGTATCACGAGCGGTGTGAAAATTTCGCTGTTAATCGCGGTCGACGAAACCGTACTACCGGCTTCAATGGCCGATTTCATGGCTTGAACTCGCAACTCTAGAAAACGGTTATCTAAAGCTTCCGCCGAAAGCGCTAGCGACTGGTTCAGTGGAACACCCGCTTTAAGCATCAAAGCAAAAGTACGCGAGAAGCGTGACAACAGTGCTCGATTCACTACCCCGCCAATGACCGGCATTTTTAAGCGTAATCGATCCCACTTCTCGAGCCCTTTGTCTGTCTTAACCCAGGCTTTAAAAGCAAAGATAAGACCAAAGATCACGCCTAGCATTAAGCCCCAGTAATTCACAAAGAACTCAGACATACCAATCAAGATACGAGTAGGCAGCGGCAAGTCGACACCAAAGCGCGCAAACATGCTTGAGAACTGTGGAATAACCTTGATGTTAAGAATGAACATTGCGATCAAGATAAAACTGATCACGAATGTTGGGTAACGCATCGCAGTCTTAATTCGTTTGCGAGTCTCAACTTCCTGTTCGTAGTATCCAGCTAATTGCAGTAAAGCCTGATCTAGGCGACCTGTGTTTTCACCAACACCAATCATCGAGACAAACAACGGACTGAACACCTTGGGGTGCATCTGCATTGACGCCGCTAAGCCGCGACCATTGGTTAGCTCAGCAACCACTTCTTCTAAGGCGGCTTTCAGCTGCTTATTTTCACAGTTTTGAGTGAGGCCTTTCATCGATCTTAATAGTGGTACACCCGCTTTGGTTAGGCTGTATAACTGTCGACAAAACAGAACCAACACCTCTAACGGTACACTCGGAAAGAACAGACTCGATACATCCATATCTAAGACTGAACCACCACTTTTGCCCAGTTTGATAGAGGTTGGAATGATCCCTTTACTCATCAAGCTTTCAGCAGCAAGATCTTCGTTATTCGCGTCTAATTGCCCACTTACTTGACTACCATCAGAGCTGCGACCTACATAACGATACGTTGGCATATCATTCTACCCCTACAGATAAATTGGGTCAGTGGCACCGGACGCATCACCTTCGCCAAGATGCATTATCTCATCAAGACTCACGACACCTTGCAGAGCCAATTCCATCGCAGAAGCCAATAACGGTTTATAGTTTTCAGACTGTCTCGCCTTTTGAGCAAAACCTACCGCATCATTAGCTCTCAGTGCATCCATCATGTTTTGCTCTAGCTCCAACATTTCAAATACACCAATTCGCCCGCGGTAACCGGTTAAGTTACAGTTCTGGCAACCACGGCCTTTCATAAACGGCACACCTACTTGGTTAGGGAAACGGACGCTCAGCCATTGCTTGCGAGGTTCATCTAACTCATCCTCAACCTTACAATCTGTACACACTTTACGAACTAATCGCTGTGCGACTACTGCTCGAACAGCGCTCGCGACCAAGTAACCCGGAGCACCCATATCCATCATACGCAACGCGCTGTCTACCGCATCATTGGTATGTAACGTACTTAATACTAAGTGGCCGGTCAGTGCAGCTCTCAAGCCTATCTCAACGGTTTCGTGGTCACGCATCTCACCGATAAGAATAATATCGGGATCCTGACGTAGAAAGGTTCTCAAGATAGTAGAGAAATCGAGATTGATCTTAGGGTTTACCTGAACTTGATTCACACGAGGTAGGCGGTATTCCACCGGGTCTTCCGCAGTAATGATCTTTTTACCCGGTTCGTTTAATTCACTTAACGCGCCGTATAAGGTTGTTGTTTTACCTGAGCCGGTTGGGCCGGTAACCAAAATCATGCCATGTGGACGGCGCAATTGTTGACGCAGACGAACCAACAGATCACTCGGTATGCCCGACTCTTCTAGTTTACGTAGGCCTGCTGACTGGTTAAGAAGACGCATAACCACTGATTCACCGTGCTGTACTGGCATGGTCGACATACGAATATCAACCGACTGACCTTTAGCTCGGATATTAAATCGGCCGTCTTGAGGAAGACGTTTCTCTGAAATATCGAGGTTTGCCATCAGCTTCAAGCGCAGTACAAGTGCTGAAGCAATATTCACTTCATTCAGCAATGTTTCATGCAGCACACCATCAATACGCTGACGAAGACGCAATACGTTTGAATCTGGCTCGATATGGATATCCGAAGCACCAACCTGAATAGCATCTTCAAATAGTGAGTTGATCAGCTTAACGACGGTAACTTCATCACTGTCTTCTTCAGCGATATCGAAATCAAAAGCATCATTAACTTGGTGTTCAGCGTGAAGTTGCTCAGCAAACGAGGCAATCTCTTTGGTTCTTCGATAATAGCGATCGAAGCCATCAACCAATTGCCTTTCTTGAGCAACAACGAATTCCAGCGCGTAATCGCCGAGCTGACCAAGCAAAGACTCTTGGGCAAACAGATCCGCAGGGTCACTCATTGCAACACGCAAAGTGTCACCTTGGCGTCCAATAACCAATGCACGAAGGCGACGAGCATGTACTTCGGGTAAAAGCTGTACTGCTTCAACATCGACAACGGCTCGGCTTAAATCAATAAGAGGAATCGCTAACTGCTGCGACAAAAAGCTCAGCATTTGCTGTTCTGACAAGAAGCCAAGCTCAATTAGCGCATCACCCAGCTTACGCCCAGTACTTTTCTGAGCGGCCAGTGCTTGTTCAACTTGAGCCTCAGTGATAATGCCTTCTTCGACAAGCAAATCACCAAGTCTTTTTCTTAATCTAATTTGCATCGCCGCTCTCCTCTAAAGCATTGAGTATTTTTAACCGGTCACGCACAAAGCTTTGTGATTGAGATGAGATACCGACTCTGGTTAACGCACCTTGGTATGACGCTTTAGCAGCTGTGAAATCGAGTTGACGTTCTTGCTGAATCGCTAAGCCTAACCACCAGCGAGCATTATCTGAATCGACCTCAACCAACTTTTGGTAACTTTCCAATGCCACTTCTTCTTGCTGACTCTTTTGACTCAAGGCCGCACGCATCGCCAAATAATTTTGGGTAGGGTTCGGTGGTAAATGTATTAACGGACTTAAAGCCGCTTCTGATTGATTCGCTTTTACCAGCAGTTTTGATAACCCTAAACGCAGTTTTTCACTGTTGATGTTGAGCTTGATACCAGACTGATAAAGCTCATAGGCTTTGCGAGTATCGCCTTTACCAAAATAGAGAATCGCAAGTTTCTGACGGACATCTTCATTTCGTGGCGTGTAGCGTAGAGCTTCAGTGTAGCCCTTCAACGCACCAGTAAGATCGTTCGCATCAAGCGCTTTCTGAGCTCGACCTTGTGCATTCACAGATAGCTGTTCCGGAGTTAACTCAACCTGCTCGATCAACATTCCGCTATTTTCTGAACCACCAGAGGTTATAGGCTCATTAGAGATAGACGCAGGATCTTTTTTGGCCACACTAGCAACGTAAACTGGTTGGGGAATTTCAGTCTTAGTCGTTTTAGGCGTGCTTAGAGGTTTAGCCGGTGTTTGTTGTTTTGTCGCTTTTGGGGCAGACATAACAACTGATTCGGAAACACTAGGCTTAGATTGAGCGCTTTTTGCCATCGCAGTGTTTTCTGTTGAAAGGATCGCAGAGTCTAGTGTCACCAATTTCTTAGTTGGCGATGAGATAGGTTGAGCAACTTCCTGAATGCCATTTGAATCATCAACGACAGAGACTTGAACCTGTAAATCTCGAGTTGAGATTGACTGCTCAACAATAGACTGATCAATCACAGGGCCTTGCGATATCGCCCAACCGCCCATCGCTAAGCTCAAAGTAAAACCTGCAACAACCCAAACTAGGGGGGAACGCGTTTTTACTTTAGGTACGACTGCCGCTTCAATCGAAGTCGCTGACTTTTTCTTTGCCAATTCAGACAAGGCGTTGTTAATGACGCTCATAATTAATTCCAACCCCACAGTATTGGCGTTTTAAATTTAGGCTTACACACATCGTACGTTTCATGCATAGCTGAAAAAAGATGTTGGTTGTCGATACTTTTCTTATCTTCACTGAACGAAAGCAATAGAGCCTTATGGCAAAGTTGGTTTATCAATCTAGGGATACCTAACGACGAACGACAGATCGCCTTTTTTTGATTCAAGCTGAATAACTCAGGACTGCCACCAGATTTAGCGATTCGATTATCAATATAAGCCACCGTTTCATCGAGATTCAGCGGTCTCAGTGTCGAACTAAATGTGATTCTTTGGCGAAACTGCCTTAGGTGATAAGCCTCTAATCGAGCATCCAATTCTGGCTGACCTAATAGAACAATCTGCAGCAGTTTTTTATCTTCCGTTTCAAGGTTACCAAACAACCTTAATGTTTCGAGCGCTTCATCCGATAGAGCCTGAGCTTCATCAAGAATAGCCACCACTCTTAAACCAGAATTGTGCAATTCAATGAGCTTATGCTGAATGTTATCAACCAAGGTTGCTTCATTATCGACAGCTAAACCAAGCTCTGTTGCAACCGCCTGGCGCAAGTCTGCCCCTGATAACACAGGGTTTGGTAAGTAGATCAGAGCTGTACAGTCATGTAGGTGATTGACCAACATTCGGCAAACCATGGTTTTTCCAGTGCCTACCTCTCCGGTCACCTTAATCACGCCCTCACCCATTTCCAACGCCGAGATTACCGTCTGAATCGCTTCGAAATGAGGCGCTAAACCATAGAAGAAATCGGTATTCGGCGTTAAGGTAAATGGCAGTTGTTCAAAACCAAAGTGAGCTTGATACATACGACGACCTAGCTTAGTGAGACACTGCCACTCTATATAGAGAAAATAAGCAATTACTCTTCATCAGGGAACCACTGTTGAAGAAGATCACGTGAACGCTCCAACTCATTTTGCCAAGTATTCACACCCACGATCGTTGGCTTAAGCAAGATCACGAGTTCAGTTTTTTGCGTTAACTGATTGGTGTTACGGAACAAATGACCTAAGGCTGGAATATCACCGAGGAATGGAACTTTAGAGGTCACATCACTGGTGTTGGATTTCATCAAACCACCAATAACAACCACATCGCCATCTCGAGCTCGAATCACTGAGTCAGACTCACGAATAGAGCTTTTCGCCAAAGGAAGCTGCACCACACCCGTTGTAGAACCAAGGTTGAGCTCTTTCACTTCTTCCTCGACCTCAATAACGGCTGGGTGAACATGTAAGAATACGCTACCTTTATCATCTATCTGAGGGGTCACATCTAAGGAGATACCCGAAAAGAACGGAGTTAACTCAACCTCAGGTGCGACGTTCGCGTTGTCACCACTGCCTACCGCGCTAGATAAATCCGTCACGTAGTATTCGTCAGTACCCACTTTGATAACCGCTTTCTGGTTGTTTGCAGCTGTGACTCGTGGGCTTGATAGAACGTTCAGGTCACCTTGAGTATCCATAAAGCTCAATACCGCTTCAAAACTGCCATCTGAGATCGTTACGTTGGTTTGCCCGCCTAACAAAGAGCTGATCGCATCTAATGGAGGCAAAGTTCCACCAGGTCGATCAATTACCACACCGCCGCTGCCAATCGACTTAGACAAATTCGACCAGCTAATTCCTTGTTGGTAACCATCACTCAAAGTGACTTCCATGATTTTGGCTTCTAGGATAACTTGACGCTGCAGGCGTTTTTGAGAAATACCTAAGAACTCTCGAACCTCACGAATTTCGTCAGGGTAAGCACGCACTGTAATCACACTCGCTTGCGGGGTCACGACAACGCTTTGCCCATCGCCCGAGCCAATTAAGTGAGCAACCGCCGCTTCAAGCTGTGGCCAAAAATCACTTTCAGAGGTCGTTTCAATCTCTGTACCACCATTCGATGTCGAGTTTGATGAATTAGAAGAGTTAGATGAATTTGACGAGTTTGAGTTCGAGTTTGAAGAGCTCGATGAATTCGAATCTGAGTTAGAGATCGTGCCGGTGGTGATCGTCGTTAGTGAGCGACCAGAACGCTTAACTTGTAAGTAATCGACAGGGATCGTTACGGTGCGAAGACCTGCAGGATAAACTTGAATCACTTTGCCACGCTTTTCAATATCGTAGCCATACATATCTTGAGCAACAGCCAGTACCTCATCTAACGTCACGTCCGTTAGATTAAGCGTAAGGTTTCCAGACACACTTGGGTGAATAGCCGCACTATATTCCGTACCTTTCACTAAGCTGGCAAAAAAAGTTCTCGCTTCAACGCCTTTTGCCTGAATACGAAAACGCTTAACCGTTTCCATCCCCGGAGACATCGAGTCAGAATTAAGCTGAGGCATAAGGTCATCTTGAACCGACGAAGGCAGCTCATGAAGCGCTCTGCTATTGGCTTCATTAATTGATTCGTTTAAAGACTCTTTAATCTCAACAGGATCTCTATGCCCCATCGAACAGCCGACTAAAGATGACACTAGGATTGCTACTACAAGTTTACGCATGTCTTCACTCTAACCTTAATTATTCTTAACATCTAAAGAGAACATCTCTAATTTCCACTGCTTAGAGCTTCTCTGCAGAGTGACGTATTCTGGATCTATGTTCTTAACTCGGTACCCTCTGATCGTTTCCCCTTGTCCGAGAATCTGACCATTCATAATCGCATAGCAAGGCGTATCTCCCTTACACACGATGCTTTCTAAAGAAGGCAAGCGATAACGAGTTGGTGCTTTCTTAGCAGGCGCCGTTTTCTGTTGAGGTGAAAGCCAGCCTAATGGCGCCGTGGGATCTTGCTCAGCCCACACAAAAGAGCTACTAAATAGCAAGGACAACAAAAGAGTTCTAACCACCGATAAACTCCTGTCTAGTACCTAATGTGTAAACCTCGAACACCAGTCGAGCTTTAGGATATTCTTCTACTGAGTATTCAAATGTGCGCCAGTAGTAACTCACAGGTAGAGACTCAAGTGCTTGAAGGTAAGCTGAGATATCAAAGTAACTGCCGGTTAGCTCCATTCTTACAGGGTGAAGAAAGTAGCCTGAATATTCGCTGGTCTCTTTATTGTTCGAAATCGCTTCTGGTTTTAATGACTCTAGCGATTCAAGCTTTAGTCCATTACCGGCGTTAAGAACGCTCTCCAGTAACTGCGACATTTGAGAAGGTGTGATTAATCCATCAACAATCTGAGAAAGCTGAAGAGAGAGATCTTGGCTCTCCACCAGCAGCTTTTTGTACTCTCGATTAATTTCTTTGTCTGGGTCTTTGTTTAACTGAGCTTGCAGAACAAGTAACTCACCTTGCTGCCTTTGATTCGATTGAGTCAGGCTGCTCGCCTTGGCATTTTTAGCTTGTAGATCGAGATACGCAGGCTCAACCAATAAGGTGAACAACAACATCGATAGGCCAACAAAACCACACACAAAAAGTAGCCATTTTTCTCTTTGACTTAATGCAAGAAACTTATCGCTCAGCTGGTTCCACTGCTGCATTATTTACTCTCCCGACGAGTACTTAGCTCAAACGTCACCACATCCTGATCATTACGGCCAATTTTTAGTTTTTCAAAAGTGCGTCCGACTAAATTAAGCTCACTTTTAAACTGACCAATCCAGTTCGGAACGACATTTGCGTTACGAGCCAAGCCACTAAGATCTAAAGTATCGTGGGTCATGTAGATGTGCGAAAGAGAAATGTCATTTCGGCCTAATTTAGCTAAGGAATTCATGACGCCAGAATACCCGACTTGTTGGGATTCGTCGTATTGTCCAACAGCCTTCAAAGCCTCTTTTTTGGCCTCAGTCTCACGTTTGAGACGCGCAACCGCCGCGACTTTCTCTGGAGACGGTTTATGCTGAGTTAACTTACTATTCAATTGGTTAACTTGCTTGTTAAGTTGATTCGAGTCTTGTTGCAGGGCTGTTAGCTCTTTATCTAGATTAGAAACTTGATACTGCATTGCGAAGTAACCACCAAGCATCAAAACACAAATTACTCCCCAGCTCGCAACAACATTGGTCAGCGTAAAATATTCTTTTTTAGGCTTAAGGTGTTCAGGGTAAAGATTGACCTTAAACGTCTCTTTTTCAGCTGCAAGTTTAAGCAACAAACTCTCTGAATTATCACGCTCACCTTCAACCAACAGTGAAACTGTCGAGCTCAATGTACTGTTTAAGGCACTTTGTAACTCTGCTTCATCTTCTTCGTCACAACAGATTTTAAGCTGGTGAAGCTGGGTGCCTTTAATTTGAGAAGAAAGGTAATCAATCGAGCGTTGAAGCTCTAAAGCGAGGCCATCTAACTGCAGAGCACTTGACGCAACACCCGTTAAAGGTGGCACAACACTGCGGATGGTTCTTTGAAAACAAACGGTATTTTCGACAAACGCACCCAATTTAAAGTGTGAATTGACGCTACGTTGTAAAAGAATGAAATTAGACAGTTCGCCTGCACTGTAACCCCAGATTTCATCTTCAGGAGCAACACCTATTAATTCAACCTGAGCCGAATTAGTGATATTCAAAAGCTTGTCCAACAGCTTTTTAGGCAGGACATATACTTGCAGCTTGTTCGACGTTGGTAACGCGACCGCACTCGCAGTAATTTCCGTGACTCTTTCTGAAACAAGATCTTTGAGTAAAAAAGGCAGTGCTACCGACCATTCACTCTCTGGAATGTCCGGTTTATCAATTTGGTAGGTTTGGTAGTAGTTAGCACAGACAATCAGTTGGACGCTATTACTGGTAAACGCCTCACTGCTAAGCGATTTTTTTAGCGCACTCTCCCAGTCCCCATTAACCACGGGAATGCTGGCTACTTGAGGATCTTGTTCTGTCGATGAAATATAAATGGCGTCATTGCCCAGCAAGACAACTTGCGAGCTACCTTTATTATTCGTTGGCTTTATTTTGTCTAAAATCGCTTTAAAATTCATTCTTAACTACTACTCTTACGCCATCGATTTCTTCGTCCAACTTTGACAACAGATTCCGCTTTCGCGGCTTTTTCTGCTTGATTAGGCAAAGGGATAATTTGTTGTTCTTCGTCGAAATATCTCCCTTGATAGCCGTTAATGCCTAACTCTATCAAGGTATTCTTTTCTTGTTTTGTCTCGACTCCAACGGCAATAACTTGAGTTGGAGAATCACCACACGCCCCAATTAAGCTTCGAACAAACAGTTGGTTCTCATGCCTTTGATCGATTTTCTTTATTAGGCTTCGATGAAGCTTAATATAACTAACCTTCAAATCCTTTATATAGTGAGTGCTAACAATGGTTCGCCCAGCCTGGCCAACCACAACTTTACACCCTAAACCTCGCAACATCTTTGCCACCGGTCTCATATAATCAAGATGAGCAATCAAGTGCCCTTCTGAAAACTCAAACGCAAGCTGAGAGCGGTGTTGAGCAGAGAGCTGTAACAACTCACTCCTAAACCACTTAAAGTGCTGTTTATTAGCAAACGGGGTAACATTCAGATTCACTGAATAGTTGATAGGTTGAGTTGATTCTTTCAACGATTTCAACACAACCTTTAGAACCGATTGGTCCATTTGAGCTTGATAACCCACTTGCTCTACCGCAGGCATAAATCGAGACGATTTCAATAAACCTTTGTCAGGATCCTGAATTCTAGTAAATATTTCTCTATGCAATTCATTAACTTGACCAGGTTCCGGCATAAGATAACACCGCTGAGCAAAGATTACTAAATTTTCAGGAAGCAGCGCTTTATCAAGTAATGTTCTCCAACGAACACTGCCTCTATCAAGCTCATTCTTATTCTTATTCTCTTTCGGGTAACGGCTCCAGTTATTAATACGCTCTAACTGAGCACTCTTTAGTGCCGTTTCCGTTTCATCCATGATCTGGCTATGACGCTCACCTTCGGTATACATGGTCACACCAATATGACACCAGTTATCCGACTCTAAAGGCTCTGGCGGAGTTAGCTTATCTAACTGCCTTAAACACTGAGCAGCCAAGGTCGCAATATCTTTTGCGCCCTGATGAGGGATAAATACAGCAAAGTCCGCTTCGTAATAACGAGAAAAAATGACATCAGGATAGCGTTGAACAATATTCGACAATACTTCGCCAACTTCGATAATAAAGCCGTCAGTGATTTGCTTGTCATTAACATCACGAACTTGCTCCCATTCGTCGATACGTATCAATAACACACCACCTCGAGCACCGCTTTCATGCAAAGCCGATTCAAGCTTGTTATCGAATAAGACTCGGTTTGCCGTGCCTGTGAGTTTGTCTAGGAAGGTATGGGTACGAATAAAGGTATCGAAGCGGCTTCTTTCTTGACGAGCATCTTGCAGCTCTTCGATCAAGACATCCAAGGCTTCACTTGCCGTGTATGGCCATTCAAGTTCATCTCCCTTTGCATGAGCCTCAACTTGCCCTGCGAGGATCATTCTTCCTCGCTCTTCCAAGATCTCAGAACCCATCAACTGTTCCTTCAACCAACGAACACCACGAGCCAGACAGAAAAGGATCAATGCAACCGCCAAAGTAATTGACCACATTGCTTCCATTGAGTAGCTATAACCAATATAAGGAGGAAGTGCTTTAAATTCGATTCGGTAGCCTTGATTACGCTCTAAAATGAAGCTTTTCTCATAAAGACGATTGGGATCAATTTGTGGGGAGGTATCTTTGAAACGATAAACGATGCCGGTCTTGTTCGAGAGTTTCATCTCAACAATATTGCTCGCCTGCAACATCTTAGGCATCCAACGCTGCATTGAATACGCGGCGTCAGGGTCTTCCATCTCTTTATCTACAACGTCGACAATGCCAACCAAATAATGGTCTAAATATTCCTGTCCAATACGCTTAAAGGAAAGTGTGCCACCAATAAAAAGAATGAACATCGCGCTGATCACTATCACGGTGACAAATGCGACCAATCGAGTGCTCAATTTTAGTGTCGGGGTATATCTCATGAATAACGAAATCCTTTTCAACTCACATTATACCGTATTGCTACTTATACTATAAATTGACGTTGTAAATAAAGCGTTAAGAATTGTAGGTAACAAAAAGCCGCGATGAACGCGGCTTTTTCCAATTTAATACTGTCTTTATAATATATTAAAAACAGGGATTAAAATGGGATGTCATCATCAAAATCCATTGGCGGCTCATTATATTGAGGTTGAGCCTGCTGAGGAGCTTGTTGAGGTGCTTTTGGCTGCTGTTGAGCGGGAGCACTGTATTGTTGTTGCTGTGGCTGCTGTGGCTGACCCCAACCACCTTGCTGTTGGTTGTTACCCATGCCACCTTGAGCAGGAGCACCACCTTGAGCACGGCCGCCAAGCATTTGCATTACACCATTGAAGCCTTGAACAACCACTTCAGTTGTGTAGCGATCTTGACCGCTTTGATCTTGCCATTTACGAGTTTGAAGTTGACCTTCAATGTAAACTTGAGAACCTTTACGTAGGTACTCACCAGCAACTTCCGCAAGCTTGCCAAACAGAGCAACACGGTGCCATTCTGTTTTTTCACGCTGCTCGCCAGTTGCTTTATCACGCCATGACTCTGACGTTGCAATGGTAATGTTCGCTACTGCGCCGCCATTTGGCATGTAACGAATTTCAGGGTCATTACCTAGGTTACCCACTAATATAACTTTGTTAACTCCACGGCTAGCCATGATTTGCTCCGTCTAAATTCATAGTCTCAGAAAATTTTAGCGCACAAGAATAGCATGCTTTTCTGCAGTGATAAATCGCATTCCTATTCTCTCCTCACTACAAAGAATAAAAACGTAACAAATCATGATATTCAGAGCGATGTTGCTTTTTTCTCCACTTACAAACCACTCATTTACTTTGATAATTGATATTCAACGCAAGTCACTATCAAGGCGCTAGAGAAGCTAAAGCCTGCATGACAACGTGGAATCTAATCCCACTCAAACAGGACGTTTCAATGAGAAAATCAAGATACGCTCGCACTTTACACTTTCTGTGCATCGACCCAAACGATACCTATCTACATGTAAAAGAGATAGAAAAGCATTTATCTATTGTTCTCTACAAAATGACACCCGACGAATTAATGCTAGTTGATAGAAAGCGGAGTAACCGGATCTTGCTCGTCGATTACAGAGAGGTACCACAACTACTGATTATTTGTCCTAACCTGACTGTTATGTGGAAAAATCACGAAATCATTTTATTCAATGTCCCCCAGCAACTTCCAACCTCAGAGCTTCTTACCTATGGGGTACTAAAAGGACTCTTTTACAACACTGAACAAAAGGACAAGATTGCTCGTGGTCTTCAAGAAGTCATTGATGGCGATAACTGGCTGCCAAGGAAGGTAACCAATCAACTGTTGTTTTATTATCGCAATATGGTCAATACCAACACCACACCAACCAATGTTGATTTAACCATTCGTGAGATCCAGGTGATTCGCTGTCTTCAATCCGGGTCTTCAAACACACAAATCGCCGATGACTTGTTTATTAGTGAGTTCACGGTTAAATCTCACCTCTATCAAATATTCCGTAAGCTTGCGGTAAAAAATAGAGTTCAAGCGATAGCATGGGCAAACCAGAACCTGCTTGCATAATCGACCCACCTCTTAGTCTGACGATAATTTTGAGGGAAGCTCTAGTAAATCATGGCTATTGTTGCTGAATTTTCGACATAACTTATGCTAGAGTTGCCCTCAGAAATATCAACCACTCAGGTTGAATCAATAATTATTATAGATAAAGGGTCTTATCATGATCAAAAAGTGCCTTTTCCCGGCAGCTGGCTACGGTACACGTTTTTTACCTGCAACCAAGTCAATGCCTAAAGAAATGATGCCTGTAGTAAACAAACCTCTGATTGAATACGGTGTAGAGGAAGCTATCGAAGCTGGTATGGATGGAATGTGCATCGTTACTGGACGTGGTAAGCACTCGATCATGGATCACTTTGATAAAAACTACGAGCTTGAGCACCAGATTAGCGGCACCAATAAAGAAGACCTATTGGTTAATATCCGTGAAACGATTGAAGCGGCAAACTTCACCTACATTCGTCAACGTGAGATGAAAGGCCTTGGCCATGCTATTTTAACGGGTCGCGAACTTGTAGGCGATGAACCGTTCGCAGTAGTACTTGCTGATGACCTTTGTGTGAACGAGCAACAAGGCGTGCTAGCTCAGATGGTTGCGCTATACAAACAGTTCCGCTGTTCTATTGTTGCTGTACAAGAAGTTCCAGAAGAAGAGACTCACAAGTACGGTGTTATCTCTGGCGAAATGATCAAAGATGACCTTTTCCGAGTTGATGACATGGTAGAGAAGCCAGAGCAAGGTACAGCACCAAGCAACCTAGCGATCATTGGTCGTTATATTCTGACTCCAGATATCTTTGAATTAATCGAGCAGACAGAACCAGGTAAAGGCGGCGAAATCCAGATCACTGATGCATTGCTAAAACAGGCAAAAGCAGGCTGTGTATTGGCTTACAAATTTAAAGGCCAACGTTTTGACTGTGGTAGTGTTGAAGGCTATATCGAAGCAACAAACTACTGCTTCGAAAACCTATACAAGAAAGACCAGCAGCAAATCGAGCTAGGTAAACACTCGACCAAGAAAGAAGCATAACGACTGGTTAATCACTAACGTTACTGATTTTAGAAAGGGCGACTCTTTGAGTCGCCCTTTTTGTTTACTGTTTTTTTATCCAGTAAAACTTTGCACAAATCTCACTCTATGTAATACTTTAGCCACTTAAAATTACATGGTCTATTGAGATGGATAAAATAGAAATTAGAGGCGCTCGTACGCATAACCTCAAAGACGTCAACCTAACCATTCCACGTGACAAACTGACTGTCATCACCGGATTATCGGGTTCAGGAAAGTCGTCACTTGCGTTTGACACACTCTACGCAGAAGGTCAGCGTCGTTATGTTGAATCTCTGTCTGCTTACGCTCGTCAATTTCTATCTCTTATGGAAAAGCCTGATGTCGACCATATTGAAGGTCTGTCTCCAGCTATCTCAATAGAACAAAAATCGACTTCACATAACCCTCGCTCAACCGTCGGTACCATTACCGAAGTCTATGATTACCTCAGATTATTGTATGCGCGAGTAGGCGAACCTCGCTGTCCAGACCACAACATCCCTCTAGCAGCACAAACCATCAGTCAAATGGTGGATAAGGTCTTAGAACTGCCTGAAGGCTCAAAGATGATGTTGATGGCACCGATTATCAAAGAGCGCAAAGGTGAGCATGTTAAAACACTGGAAAACTTAGCTGCGCAAGGCTTTATCCGAGCCCGAATTGATGGTGAAACCTGTGATCTATCCGATCCACCAGCACTTGAACTTCATAAGAAGCACACCATTGAAGTTGTGGTAGACAGATTCAAGGTTCGTCCTGATCTTCAACAGCGTTTAGCCGAGTCATTCGAGACCACATTAGAGCTCTCTGGCGGTATCGCTGTCGTCGGCTGGATGGACGAAACGGATCAAGAAGAGATCGTATTCTCTGCTAACTTCGCTTGTCCTAAATGTGGTTACAGCATGCAAGAGCTTGAGCCTCGCCTGTTCTCATTTAATAACCCGGCAGGAGCATGTGGTACGTGTGATGGTCTTGGTGTTCAACAGTATTTTGATCCAAGCCGAGTGATTTTAGATGAGAACCTAAGCATTGCTGAAGGTGCGATAAAAGGTTGGGATCAAAAGAACTACTACTATTTCCAAATGCTAACGTCGCTGTCAGAACATTATGGTTTTGATCTGTATGCGCCATTTAATTCTCTACCGAAAAAGACTCAAGAGATCATTCTAAAAGGATCAGGTCGTACTGAAGTGGAATTCAAGTACATCAATGACCGAGGTGATATTCGGGTTAAGCGTCATCCATTTGAGGGCATTTTAAATACCTTGGAGCGCCGTTACCGTGATACTGAATCGAGCGCAGTGCGTGAAGATCTTGCTAAATACATCTCAACCAAATCGTGCTCTAGCTGTGATGGCACTCGCCTGAGATTAGAAGCTCGTAATGTTTTCATTGGTGATACAACACTTCCGGAAATCGTTGAACTTAGCATTGCTGACGCACTACAATTTTTCCAAGAATTGAAGCTAGACGGTCAACGTGGGCAGATCGCAGATAAAGTGATGAAAGAGATCAATGATCGTCTGCATTTCTTAGTCAACGTTGGTTTGAACTACCTTAACCTATCACGCAGTGCTGAAACGCTGTCTGGTGGTGAGGCGCAACGTATTCGTTTGGCGAGCCAAATCGGTGCCGGTTTAGTTGGCGTTATGTATGTACTTGATGAGCCATCAATTGGTCTCCACCAGCGCGATAATGAACGTCTATTGCAAACCTTAATTCACCTGAGAGACTTAGGTAATACGGTACTTGTTGTGGAACATGACGAAGATGCAATTCGTTGTGCTGACCATGTTATCGATATCGGTCCAGGAGCAGGGGTGCACGGTGGTCACGTGGTGGCAGAAGGTACCATGCAAGACATCATCGAAAACCCGAGCTCTTTGACAGGCCAATACCTGAGCGGTGCTAAAGAAATTGCAGTGCCTGAAAAGAGAACGCCTATCGACAAGAAAAAGGTCGTCGAGATCGTTGGCGCAACGGGGAACAACCTAAAGAATGTGACCGCGACAATTCCTGTTGGCTTGTTCAGTTGTATTACGGGCGTATCAGGTTCGGGTAAATCAACGCTTATCAACGATACCTTCTTTAAAGTCGCCCACACTCAATTAAACGGTGCCACGACTGCAGTTCCAGCAAAGCACAAAAAGATTAAAGGGTTAGAACATTTTGATAAGGTAATCGACATAGATCAAAGCCCTATCGGTCGTACACCAAGATCAAACCCTGCGACCTACACAGGGATTTTCACCCCTATTCGTGAACTATTCGCGGGCACTCAGGAATCACGTTCTCGTGGTTACAAGCCAGGTCGATTCAGCTTTAACGTTCGTGGTGGTCGTTGTGAGGCTTGTCAGGGAGACGGCGTAATCAAGGTAGAGATGCACTTCTTACCCGATGTGTATGTGCCTTGTGATGTGTGTAAAGGTAAGCGCTATAACCGTGAGACTCTAGAGGTCCGCTACAAAGGTAAAACCATTGACGAAGTTCTAGAGATGACTGTGGAAGATGCTCGTGAATACTTCAACCCGGTACCTGTTATCGCTCGTAAACTGCAAACTTTAATGGACGTTGGCCTCTCTTACATTCGCTTAGGGCAAGCAGCTACAACCTTATCTGGTGGTGAAGCTCAGCGTGTTAAATTAGCGCGTGAACTGTCTAAACGAGACACGGGAAAAACCTTATACATTCTCGATGAGCCAACAACAGGCCTTCATTTCCACGATATCCAGCAGCTACTGACGGTATTACATAGACTGCGTGATCACGGTAATACAGTTGTCGTGATTGAGCACAACCTAGATGTCGTTAAAACAGCAGACTGGATCCTAGATCTTGGCCCAGAAGGTGGGCAAGGTGGTGGTGAGATTGTTGCAGAGGGTACACCTGAAGATGTGGCGTTAGTCGAAGGTTCACACACTGCTCGCTTCCTTAAGCCTATGTTAAATTTGAAGTCGGTGTAAAATAGCGCCCTGCGGGCAGACAGAAAAATGTTAAAGTAACAGAGCTTGTTTCAGAAGGAACAAGCTCTGTTTTTATAAGGTTAGGGATTTATGGCAACAATACACACTAGCGGTACTCAGCTAGAAAATCAGGTCACTCAGCTACCACTCAACAAAGCATTTCTGGCTTCTTTAGCTGTTGTATTCTTGTTAGCTATGCATTTTTTCATGCCGAATCCTGGTGGTTCGGGCCTTGCTCTATCCTTTAACCCTACCACTTGGCTAGCGCTAAGCTTCACGCTAGCAATTGGCTTTTACCAACTCGCGACCAATCGAGTACTCAAGTATTCCAAATTAACAATTGGCTTATTGATTAGCTGCATCATACTCACGCTACCCATTTTATACAGCAATGCTGCACCTCAAGGAGCGTCAGGACGCTTGCTTGGATTGTGGGCGGGCTTTGCCTTATTTGTGGTGCTGCAGCAATTTAAGTTCAGCAATAAACACAAGCAACGTATGTTGTGGTTCATTGTACTTGCTGTTGTTATACAAGCACTATTTGGCTATGTGCAATATTTCTTATTAGAACCAGGCAACCTATTTGGCTACAACACTGCTGCAAACCGACCATATGGGATATTTCAACAACCGAATGTAATGGCAAGCTTTCTTGCTACTGGTTTTATGCTGTCCGCTTACCTTTTAGCAAGGCAGCCGGCTAAATATAACCATAAGATCAGCGAATCATTCCTACTGTATTTAACTCCAACCTTAACCGTGCCCTTGCTGATCATCATTGCATCACGTACCGGATGGTTGGCCGCTGTCATTGGGTTTATCTGCATTCTGCCCTATCTATACAAGTTCTCGACCAAGAAACGCTTCTACGGATGGTGCGCATCAGTGCTCGTCGGTGTCGTCGTCGCTTTTTCGGTGATCAGCCTAAGTGCGACTGATAGCCTCGCTAGCAAGAAAGCGAACCTAGAAAGCCCGCGCGCTTATACGTTCCCGCAAGCTTTAGATATGATGATCGAAAAGCCATTTACAGGTTATGGTTACGGGAAATTTGAGTCTGAATACACGCTATATACAGCTCGCCAACATCAACTCAACTCGAACTATCATCCAGGTCTTCCTTCAATGGATCACCCGCACAATGAGTTCCTGTTTTGGGGAGTTGAAGGGGGGATTGTACCAATCATCGGAATCTTGATTGCTGCAATATTGGTGATGTCACGCATAACAAGTTCAGCAAAGGGAACACGTCTAGCCCTGCTCGCGTTATTTATCCCAATCCTTTTGCACTCTCAACTTGAGTATCCTTTTTACCACTCGGCGATTCACTGGATAACATTCATTATATTGATTTACTGGGTAGATCAGCGCTCTTCCCGACATTATCAACAGTCGTTCAGTATCATCAGCAAGACCCTATTTAGAGTGTTGAGCTTAGTGCTCCCTATTTTGGTCAGTTTTTATATGTTGAGCGCCCTGCACACCAACTATGTACTGACTAAGTTTGAACTGTCTAAGCCGAAAAATCCGGACATTCTTAAGCAGGTAACGAACCCAGTGGTGTGGAAAGATCGCTACGATTGGGATATATACAGCACTTACCTTAATATCGGCCTCTACAAAGCCGACCCGAGCCTTATACAGCCTTACATCGATTGGTCACTGGAGATCATAAAGAGTAAACCAAGACCGGCTTTCTACAGCAATCTGATTCTGGCGTATCAAGGCCTAGGAGAAGAAAGTAAAGCAGAGCAAATTCGTAGCGAAGCGAACTTTTTATTCCCTAACAGAGACTTTTCAAAGGTTCAGTATAAGAAAGTGTCACAAGCAGAAGATAACGTTTCGTCTGCAGAATAATGTTAAGAATTCGCAACGCAAGCTTCACTTAGTAGGCAGTAGGAGCTTGGGGTAGATACAAAAAAGCGCACGATCTCTCGTGCGCTTTTCTTTTTAATTTCAGTTCATGCAGCTACTTCAAAACATCTTTTAGCGCTTTTAGGCACAACGCGACATTCTCTTTACGAGCACCGTAACCCATTAGGCCGATACGCCATGCCTTACCAGCCAAAGAGCCAAGCCCAGCACCGATTTCAAGATTATATTCTTCTAAAAGCTGCGTTCTGATCTTAGCCTCATCAATTCCTTCTGGGAAATAAAGTGCATTAAGCTGCGGCAGGCGGCTCTCTTCATCAACCACAAACTTTAACCCTAGAGCTTCTACGCCTTCTTTAAGCTCTTGGTGCATCGCATGATGACGAGACCACGCATTATCTAAGCCTTCATTTTTCAACAAAACCAGCGACTCATGCAGAGCATAAAGGCTGTTCACGGGTGCGGTATGGTGGTAGCTACGCTTACCTTCTCCACTCCAGTAACCTAATACTAAACTTTGATCCAAAAACCAGCTTTGCACTGGTGCTTTACGGGCTTTCATTTTATCAACCGCACGCTGAGAGAAAGTCACTGGAGATAGCCCTGGCACACAAGACAGACACTTTTGGCTGCCAGAATAAACCGCATCAAGCTGCCACTCATCAACCAGCAATGGCACACCACCTAATGATGTCACTGCATCAACAATCGTTAACGCATCAAACTGACGAGCGACAGCAGAGATAGCTTGAGCATCAGATAACGCTCCAGTTGATGTCTCTGCATGCACAAATGCAACAGCAACGGCATCGGGGTTTTCTGCCAATGCTTGTTCTACCTTTTCAACTGAAACGGGCTTGCCCCATTCGTCATCAACAAGGATGGCTTCGCCACCACAACGCACCACGTTTTCTCGCATACGCTCACCGAAGACACCGTTACGACAAACAATCACCTTTTCACCAGGCTCAATCAAGTTAACAAAACAGGTCTCCATACCTGCACTGCCCGGTGCAGAAACGGCAATCGTAAATTCGTTTTCAGTCTGAAAAGCGTATTTAAGAAGTTGTTTAAGCTCATCCATCATCGCAATAAACAGCGGATCTAGGTGACCTATGGTTGGACGGCTCAAAGCCTGTAGCACTTGAGGTGAGATATCAGAAGGACCAGGCCCCATTAACGTTCGGTGTGGTGGATAAAAGCTATCGATAGCAGTAGTGAGTGTGAAATTAGACATGTACATCCCTTACGTTAATGTTGTGAACAATCCACCCTAAAGCAAATTGATTACCTCAGCAATTAGCCATAAGTATTGAGGTCAAACCACTGTCACATAATTGTTAAAATTATTTTTCAATTATCTCAAGTTACGGATTGACATTGTTACCACAAAAACGTTCAATGAAACGGCTATCTAGCAGAAGAGGAGCACTGCCCAGGCAGATGTTTTGTGGAACCGCATTTCCAATACAAAACATTTATGGGGAGCAGTGCCGAGATAATAAAAGTATGCAGGACCTTTATTATCGGTTGAGCGGGCTGAATCCCGTCAACTGTCGCCATTTCTATATGGTGAAGAGCTTCTGAGGTTACTATTCTAATAATTCCTCTCTTTTTGCTCTAAAACTCTCTTCGAAAAACATCGGACGTTGGATTACCCAACCGTAATTTTATTTTAGGAAGTCGTGGGAGATATATCGTGAGTGCATCTAATGTAGCTGGTTCTTTTAATGTCGCTAAGTTTGGTGGAACAAGTGTTGCCAACTTTGAAGCAATGAGCCGTTGTGCTGCCATTATTGAAAACAACTCAAACACGAAACTGGTCGTGAGTAGTGCATGCTCTGGTGTCACTAACTTGCTGGTTGAACTAGCAAATGGTGTTCAAGACAAAGCTCGTCGTCAGGAACTAATGGCGCAATTAGCGGACATTCACAACGCAATTCTTGACCAACTCGCAGATCCAATCAGCATCGAAAAAGAAGTCCACAGCATTCTTGATGACATTGCGAGCGCTGCAGAGGCCGCATCATTCCAAACAAGTACTAAACTGACGGATCACCTTGTCGCATGTGGCGAGTTGATGTCGACACACATCTTGGCTCAGATCATCTCTGAACGAGGCACTCCTGCTGTTCGCTTTGATATCAGAGATGTGATGCGTACTAATGATGATTTTGGTAAAGCCGAACCTCAACTAGAAGATATTGCCGCTCTAGCGCAACAGAAACTGATTCCACTTTGCCAACAACAAGTTGTCGTTACCCAAGGTTTTATCGGCGCTGATAGCGAAGGTAACACCACGACTTTAGGCCGCGGTGGCAGTGATTACTCAGCAGCATTGATTGCCGAATCTGTAAAGGCGATTGGTCTAGAAATCTGGACGGATGTTCCGGGTATTTACACCACTGACCCTCGTATTGCACCTAAAGCTTCTCCTATCCCAGAGATCAGCTTTAGTGAAGCATCGGAAATGGCAAACTTTGGTGCGAAGATCTTGCATCCATCGACTCTAGTACCTGCATTACGCCACCAAATCCCGGTATTTGTCGGCTCTTCTAAAGCGCCAGAGTTAGGTGGTACTTGGATTCGTCAAGAAGTTGAGAGCTCTCCTCTATTTAGAGCGCTTGCCCTACGCTGCAACCAAACCATGGTTACGCTACGTAGCGCTAATATGTTCCATGCCTATGGCTTTTTGGCAAAAGTATTCGAGATCCTTGCTAAACATAAGATCTCGGTCGATCTTATCACCACTTCAGAGATCAGTGTCTCACTGACTCTCGATCAAACAGACACATCAGGTGGTGCTCCTGAGTTACCAGAAGCTGCTCGACTGGAGCTTGAAGAGTTGTGTTCTGTAGATATTGAACACGACCTATGCCTTGTTGCGCTTATTGGCAACAACATGAGTGAAAATAAAGGCTATGCAAAGCAGGTGTTTGGCACTCTGGAAGATTTCAATCTACGTATGATTTGTTACGGAGCAAGCCCACACAACTTGTGCTTCTTGCTAGATGCATCTGTTTCTAAGTTGGCGATCCAAAAACTTCACCAAGAGTTATTTGAATAAGGCGATGGTTAATTAATTGGTTTTAATTAACCAAACCCCAGATACAAAAAGGGTTGCTCTTGAGCAACCCTTTCTCTTTTTTACTTTACGAACCAAAGCTCGTCATAGATTCAAACTAGTTAATGTTTGGACCTAACCACTTCTCAGCTTCCAACATATCCCAGCCCTTACGATCAGCATAGCTATCCACTTGATCCTGTTGAATCTGTGCAATAGCAAAGTATCTAGCATCAGGGTGTGAGAAATACATACCCGACACTGAGGCACCTGGCCACATTGCGTAACTCGTGGTTAGTGACATGTCGATGGCTTTTTCAACGTCCATCAACTCCCACAACGTGCCTTTCTCTGTATGTTCTGGGCAAGCAGGGTAACCCGGAGCTGGACGAATACCTTGGTACTTCTCTCGAATCAAATCGTCGTTAGACAAATCCTCATCAGGCGAGTAACCCCAAATGTCCTTTCTCACTTCTTTGTGTAAATATTCTGCAAACGCTTCAGCCAAACGGTCCGCAACCGCCTGAATCATAATCGCATTGTAATCATCACCATTAGCTTTATATTCATCAGCAAGCTCTCGCTCACCAATACCGCCAGTAACCGCAAAGCCACCAATCCAGTCAGCTTTACCGCTTTCTTTTGGCGCAATGTAATCAGACAAACAGTAGTTAAAGCCTTTTGGTTTCTCTGTTTGTTGACGAAGATTGTGTAGAACTTTTAGAACTTCGGTACGAGATTCATCGGTATACACCTCAATATCATCACCAACACTGTTCGCTGGGAACATGGCACACATACCACGCGCTTCAAGCAGCTTCTCTTTCTCTACGCGATCCAGTAAATCATTAGCATCTTTGAATAAACGTTTTGCCTCTTCACCCACTTCTTCATGATCAAGGATTGCAGGGTATTTACCAACCAATGACCATGTCATAAAGAATGGAGTCCAATCGATGTACTGACGCAAAGTTGCCACATCAAAATCATTGAAGATATGAACTCCCGGCTTAGCGGGTGCCGGTGGCGTATACGCATCCCAATCGATAGCAACTTTATTGGCACGAGCTCTTTCAAGCGTGACAGGCTTGGTACGAGGCTTCTTACGATTGTGCTGATCTCGAACGCGATCGTAATCGATATCCAGCTTCTCAACGAAAGCGGGTTTCAATTCATCAGAAAGTAGTGAAGTACAAACACCCACTGCACGCGAGGCATTATTTACGTATACAACAGGTTCTGAATAATTCTGCTCAATCTTAACTGCTGTGTGAGCTTTAGATGTGGTTGCGCCGCCAATCAGAAGAGGCAGCTTGAAACCCTGTCTCTCCATTTCTTTAGCAACATGTACCATTTCATCAAGAGACGGTGTAATCAGCCCAGACAGGCCAATAATGTCGACATTCTCTTCTTTCGCTACCTTGAGAATCTTCTCGCAAGAAACCATCACACCTAAGTCGATAATTTCGTAGTTATTACACTGTAAAACCACACCAACGATATTTTTACCGATATCGTGAACGTCACCTTTAACGGTCGCTAACAAAATCTTACCGTTAGTTGCGCCCACTTCTTTGGATGCATTAATGAATGGTTCTAAATGGGCAACCGCCTGTTTCATCACACGCGCAGACTTTACAACCTGTGGTAAGAACATCTTACCTTCACCAAACAGGTCACCAACAACGTTCATTCCGTCCATTAGAGGACCTTCAATCACTTCAATAGGACGAGAGGCATTAACACGAGCTTCTTCGGTATCTTCAACAATAAAGTCGGTGATACCTTTTACCAAAGAGTGCTCCAAACGCTTCTCTACAGGCCAAGTTCGCCACTCTAATGCAGATTTATCTTCAACCTTACCAACAGCACGCTCTAGGTATTCGGTCGCCATATCCAGCAATCTTTCAGTCGAATCATCACGACGGTTTAGTACCACATCTTCAACAGCATCACGCAGATCTTCTGGAACATTATCGTAAATTTCCAACTGGCCAGCGTTTACAATGCCCATATCCATACCGTTTTTAAAACAGTGATATAGAAATACCGCGTGAATAGCCTCACGGACGTAGTTATTACCACGGAATGAGAATGAAACATTCGACACACCGCCAGAGATCATCGCATGCGGGAGATCGCGTTTGATGTCTCCTACTGCTTCAATGAAATCAACCGCATAGTTATTATGCTCATCGATACCAGTAGCCACTGCGAAAATATTCGGGTCAAAAATAATATCTTCTGGTGGGAAACCGACTTCATCAACAAGAATGTTGTAGGCATTGGTACAGATTTCGACTTTACGCTCTCGAGTATCAGCCTGCCCGACTTCATCAAACGCCATCACGATGACAGCAGCACCATAACGACGAACTAATTTGGCTTGCTCAACAAACTTCTCTTTGCCTTCTTTTAGAGAGATTGAGTTAACGATGCCTTTGCCTTGAATACACTTTAGGCCAGCTTCGATAACTTCCCACTTAGAAGAATCGACCATAACAGGTACTTTCGAGATTTCAGGTTCTGAAGCACATAGATTCAGGAATTTAACCATACACGCCTCGGCGTCTAGCATCCCTTCATCCATGTTGATATCGATAATTTGAGCACCATTCTCGACTTGCTCTCGAGCTACACTCAAGGCTTCGTCGTAGAGCTCTTCTTTGATAAGGCGCTTAAAGCGTGCAGAGCCGGTAACATTGGTCCGCTCACCTACATTCACGAACAAAGATTCTTTAGCTATCGTCAGTGGCTCTAGTCCCGAAAGACGACAAGAAACTGGTAAGTCTGGCAATTGACGCGGCGTTACACCTTCAACGGCCTCAGCCATTTCACGGATATGCTCTGGAGTAGTACCACAACACCCACCAATTAGGTTCAAGAAGCCACTTTCAGCCCACTCTTTAACATGTTCAGCCATATCCTCAGGAGAAAGGTCATACTCGCCAAATGCATTAGGCAAACCCGCATTAGGGTGAGCAGAAACATTGCACTCTGAGATACGAGACATCTCACCGACATACTCACGCAGTTCATCAGGGCCCAATGCACAGTTCAATCCAAATGAGATTGGTTTTACATGACGAAGGGCGTTGTAGAATGCTTCTGTCGTCTGTCCTGAAAGGGTACGACCTGATGCATCAGTGATGGTACCGGAAATCATCACTGGCAGACTGATACCTACTTCTTCGAAAACAGATTCAACCGCAAAAGCACACGCTTTCGCGTTTAACGTATCAAAGATAGTTTCAATAAGAATTAAATCTGAACCGCCCTTAATGAGCGCGCGAGTCGATTCAGAATAAGCTTCAACCAGTTCGTCAAAGCTAACATTACGGTAACCTGGATCGTTTACATCAGGGGATATAGAACAAGTTCGGTTGGTAGGGCCTAATACACCCGCGACGAAGCGAGGTTTATCTGGGGTCTTTGCAGTCCATTCATCAGCTGCTTCACGAGCAAGCTTGGCAGCAGCAAAGTTAATCTCTTCACTAAGGCTTTCCATATCATAGTCGGCCATAGCGATGGTTGTAGCGTTAAAGGTATTGGTTTCGAGGATGTCAGCCCCAGCTTCCAAATACTCCATATGGATATCTTTGATAAGCTTAGACTGTGTAAGAACTAAAAGGTCATTGTTGCCCTTCAAGTCACTGTGCCAATCAGCAAAGCGTTCACCACGATAGTCTTGCTCTTCCAATTTATAATCCTGAATCATGGTGCCCATGCCACCATCAATCAGTAAAATTCGTTGCTTCAACAGAGCGTCAATCTTTTGCCTTACATTACTTCCCACGGTACAACCTCATTCCTTTAATTATCCCTCCATCCTATCACACATTAAAAAGGAGTCTAGACGTCTAAAAAAGGAAATTGATTACTGAGTCATGACAAAAAAATGTTTGCTATTTGAGCATGAGACAACGAAAATTCATATTCATACTTTGTTACATGTTGGAATCCCAATGTCGGTCTATTACACCTTATGCTTCTTGTCCGCTGCAGCCATGCTTATTGCTTTCGTGAATACAAAAATTGGTAAAATGCAGACAACCATCGCCATCACAGCTGGCTCAATGATGTTATCTCTATTGATTATCATTGCGGGACAAAATAATTGGTTCCAATTGGCAGACATTGCCTCAGAGACCGTTGCCAGTATCAATTTTGAAGATTTCCTTCTAAAAGGGATATTAGGATTCTTACTATTTGCAGGCGGTTTGGGAATCAAATTACCAAACCTAAAAGACCAGAAATGGGAAATAACAGTACTCGCGTTAGGTGCTACGCTGTTTTCAACATTCTTTATCGGTTTTGTGCTGTACGGGTTTTGCCAGTTCATCGGTATTCAATTTGATCTGATTTACTGCCTACTCTTTGGCTCGCTAATCTCTCCAACCGATCCCATCGCCGTGCTAGCAATAGTAAAGAAACTCGACGCTCCCAGAAGAATCTCTACTCAAATCGAGGGAGAATCTCTATTCAACGATGGTTTTGGCTTAGTTATCTTCGTAACCCTATTTACTATCGCATTCGGCACAGAAGCGCCAACCGTCGGTAGTGTGACCATGCTATTCGTTCAAGAGGCGATTGGCGGCATTGTCTATGGTTTTGTTTTAGGTCTTGTATTCCACTACCTAATCAGCAATACCGATGACCACTCGATGGAGTTGCTATTAACCATCGGCATCCCAACTGCTGGTTATGCGTTTGCTGAAGTTCTAAATGTATCAGGCCCATTAGCGATGGTGGTATCAGGTATCATGATTGGTAACTGGACTCGCTTTATCGGATTCTCGAAAGAGAGTGAAGATCACCTAGATCATTTCTGGGAGTTGATAGATGAATTCTTAAACGGCGTATTATTCCTACTAATTGGTATGTCGATGCTGTTATTCAAATTCCACCAAGAAGACTGGATCTTAATGGCGTTCGCAGTCCCTCTAGTATTGAGTGCACGTTACTTGAGTGTTTTCTTGTCTTACATCGGATTTAAACGCTTTAGAACTTACAACCCGTGGTCGATTAAGATTCTAACTTGGGGTGGCTTACGCGGTGGCTTAGCATTAGCCATGGCACTTTCGATCCCTTCAGGTATCTGGGTAATTGAAGACAAAGCAATAGATGTAAAAGAGATAATCCTTGTCATGACATACGCCGTTGTTGTGTTTTCTATTCTGGTTCAAGGCTCAACTATCACTCCTATGATAGAGAAAGCAAAACAAGCAGAGAAAGAGCTAGATTAATATCTAAATAGATCAACCAAGGCCGCCTACTTTAGGTGGCCTTTTTATGGTTCATCGCGG
>NZ_JBFRTN010000028.1:0-11566 GCF_041474095.1 Vibrio sp. 10N.222.54.A3 | reverse complement strand
GATGCTCGGGCAGGGTCGATTCTGATTCTTAGGGTGTCACGGTCGATGAAAGATGCTCGGGCAGGGTCGATTCCGATTCTTAGGGTGTCACGGTCAATGATTAACTCTCGGGCAGGGTCTTTTCTAAATTGCCATGCGCCAGCGACCTCTCCCTTGGCGGGAGCCTTTTTTTTAGCTCCCCCTTTATAATACTACTATACGGAGGGTGGTACACCACCACTAATATATGACGAAAGGCTGAATTTTCGTGTGAATTTTCGTTGTCACCAGTCACTTTTTCGTCTTTTTGATACCACCCCATGTATATGTAGGAGATATGTCCACCACACTCATAAAATCCTCATTTTCAAATTCCCTACATATATTGAGGGGGGTGTCAGACATCTCATTCATTAGCAGGTGCTAATGTTTTGGTGGTTCAATTTTAGTCGAATTTTGATACCACCATTGATATATGTAGGGACAGTGATGCCAAATTCTGAAACGAACTGTCGTTTCATGGTGGTTGATTAGCAGTGATGATCAGAACTAGATTACTTTCGTTAAGGCGCGTCATTGAAAATAAGGATTAACAATACCGCTCAAAATGTGTATGTCGGTTGATGGACGTTCTTTTGAGTAACGATTTTCGATTTCTGGCTAATTGCTTTCAAGAACGCGCAAATCTTCCCATACAATTCCCAATCCCACCAAAATAGAAACGATGTTATGCAATTTTTTTCAATTGTTTCTACAAATGTCATTTCTTAACCGATTTATTACGGTGTTTATCAATATTTCCCAAGCATCTCGATTTTCCTCATACGCAATACAATTTTATTCGATTCATGCACGATATTTTTCAACAGCTAACAATAAACATGAAAAATACCCTCACTAATTGCTAAACCATCATCAATTTTTGTGTATCACTAGGTTTGACATCAAGACAAATGATCGGAGTGATTGATTATGAACAAACAACTGGAAGTTGCAGCGATAGATGTAGGCTTTGGAACCACCTGCGTTGCATCTGAAATAACAGGCGATCACTGTTATTACCATTGCTTCCCATCAAGAGCTGTAAAGGTGAATCCTACAGAGCTGAAGCGACTGGAATCGTTTGGCACAACTCAGCGAAATACGGTTTTAGTGAACATTGACGGAAGTAGTTATGAAGTGGGGCCGGGAGTTTTGTCAAAAGCAGCTGACGCCAACGAAAGACTTCTTAATAAACGTTACATCTCAAGTCCGGCTTACAAGGCGCTGTTTATCGGTGGCTTAAGTCTATTAAAAACGGATTGCATTGACTTGCTGGTGGCTGGTCTTCCATTAAACCAACTTGATCGTAAAGATGAACTACTCAATTTTATGATTGGTGAACATCATGTGGATGGGCGAGTGATCCGAGTAAAACAGGCACATGTATTGCCGCAGCCACTTGGCGCACTTACTTATCATGCAAAGTCTGAAGCAAAGAAAATGAACTGCGGGATTATGGAGGCGCTTGGGAACCGAGCGAGAGTTACTGTTGACCCAGGTTATGGAACAACCGACTTCTTGACTTCAACGGGGCTTACAATCGACGAAGAACGTACAAAGGCATTCGAACTAGGTCAGGGGAAAATTCTCAGAAGCCTGAGCACCTACCTGTCTGAGGTTTTGGGTACGTCCATCGGGACCGAATTGGTAGACAAGGCATTCAACACGAAAAAGCTCGAAATATTTGCTGAAACGTATGACTTCCCTGTCGCTGATGGTGTCTTTGATTGCTTGCCGCTGATTGACAGTTTGTGCAATGAAGCAGTCGATTTACTTACAAACATGCTTGGTGAAGCATCAGACATACAAGAGTTTATTGTGTCTGGTGGTCCAGCTCCCGATTTCGCGAGAGCGCTAGAACGTGCATTTCCGAGACATACTGTGAAGTTAGTCGAGAAACATGAAGTTGCTGTATGCCTTGGTTTTGCTGAGTTAGCTAGACAAATCGCGGGTGTTAATTCAAACAAGGTTGCGTAGCTTATGAGTAATAGTATCGATGTTAACCTGTCGACTTGGGTGGAAAGGGGAGCTATCGAGATCCCCGATAGTCCCAAGTTTAAGCGCATAATGTTGCGACGAATACTAAACAAAGGCGCAGTGATTAAGCGATTGCACGAGTCGAACTGGGAAAAGATATCATCACAAGTTGAGCTTACGATGCCGTTCAACGGCGAGAAGGTTAATGAGCGATTTAGAATATCTAAACGTGATTTCCCAGTTTTGTTAAGCGAATTGAATCATTGTGAAAACCGAAGTTGGTTACTCCCAATTCTTTTCCAATTGGGGCTGTTATATCACCAATCCGGTGAAGCAATTATTAATCGATTTTTGGGTAACGTGAACACCAACAACGAACACGGTTCTTCCCAAAATTCTCCACAGATACCTGAAGCTAAATCACCACAGACAGACCCAGCAGATTTGGTATCTACGGAACTGGTTGATAACTTGACTTCAAGCGGATTAATCAGTTGATTTAGAAATAGTACATTTGTAATAAGTCAAGGGTTAATGTTGAGAATGTGTATGTTTTTTTGTAATCATTGTTGTGATTTTATACATTTATGCAATAATCCAAGAGTTCACTAAAACAAATTGCGTATTATGGAATTCGTAATTTCGTATAAATGAACACAACGTCAATACTGTAAACGCAACCTAACAACGCTCGTGGTGAGCTTAGTAAGGTGTTTGAAAGGTCAATGTTGGGATCGTTCAAACCGCGTAAAAGCATGGAAGATTTACTTATGAAACGTCTAGGCCACATGGCAGCCGTGCGTGCAATCTCCGCTCGCATATTGTCAGCTGCACACCAATCTGTTTTAACTAACAGAGAATGCTCCGCTCAAATTAACTTTCTGACTAACATCGACGTAGATCGATTTATAAGTATCGAGCCCGATACTCTAGAGAAGTTTGCAGAGATGCAGCACCATATCTTTACCCTTGCCCCATTACGTTCTGGCTGCACTAAACAAACAGGTTTATCGGTTCTCAATACCGCAATTGAAACAGGCCAGTTTGAAAATTATCGAACACGATTGAACGCTTATCTCAATGTCACTTCTGAATCTACACCTTCTACCGATGAGATGAGTTTTCAGTGCCAATCACTAATTCTCGCAATGCACAACCTCGCTCAAACAGATCCGCATTCTGCGATGATTGAGCTAATGGCAACTCAACAAGAAATCATTAAGTTTGCTAGTTTTGAGTTGTTTCAAATTGTCAGGTTCACATCTGCCGGTATAAATCCTTTCGTATTTCACGAAGGTACTGAAGCTGAGATGTTGAATGCCTTAGAGACTCATGAATTTCAAAGTCACAATGTCGGCGTAGAACGCATTCGTATGCGTACCTTGACCGATATGATCTAAATTCAGTCTGTTCACAATTTGAAAGGATAGTCATATGTCCGAGATACAATTATCCACAGCGTCTCAAATGGCGCTGAAATTGGAGACGCGAGCACTCGATCTTGTACGCTTTGGTGCAAACGCAGCCACAATTAAAGACCTTTTAGGTTCAGTGCCTAAGTCTGCTCAACATGAGCTTGGCCGAATGCAGACAGACTTTAAAAAATCAAGAATGGGTAAAGATGCGAGCTTTCTTCATCAAGTACCGGAAGCGTTTCCCATCTCGAATAAGCTTTGGGCTTATTATTCAATCCTCTCCAATGACCCATCAGTAAAATTGCCGCTTCAAAACAATATCGACAAGATGCTTGATGCTTATGCAAGAGTATTTGATGAATCGAGTGAAGACATACGTGCTTACGTGAATTTCAATCGATTTGTTCAACTCCTTCATCGTATCGGTGACGGTACGATCCACATTTTCAAATGTGAGTGTGGGACAAAATATATTGGCCACACTGAAAGACCTGGTACTGGTTGTGCTCATTGTCGTGCAGAAAGAGCGAGAAATCGTCGTAAAGCCAAAGCCGCTGAGGTATAGATTATGAAATCGAACTATCTAGGCTTATCGATGTTATGCGCCCTTGCATTTGCAGCTACCGCGACGGCAGATGCAAATTTCGTCAATGATAAAAGTGCCGCTCAAGGTTGGCACTTTTATGGGGAGCCTGAACCAGAAGAACCCAAAAAGCCCGTGTCTCCACCAGTCCCTATTGCCCCTCCAAGTACAGCAAAATCTGGTCCTGAACCTATGTCGACGAAATGGATTCGAGCGCACTTTATGGAGTTTGTTGGTGAAGCAATTAATGACCCTAGTCCGGAGAACATCCAACGAGCCCGATACATGCAACGTGTGATTATGGACAAGGCGACTGCTTTTAGGGAAGCGTGGATGCAAGATGTCATCAATAACCCTCTTCTTGATGAAACACAAGCAAGGCCAACATCGAGTTTTGCTCTTAATGCTAAGAATGAAGCTAAGAATCGTGCAGAACAGGAAGTGGTTCAAGAAGTAGCAAAACAAGCGGGGTTATGGTTCTTTTTTGAGAGCACTTGTGATTACTGTAAACGCCAAGCACCAATTGTCCAACGCCTCATGAGCAAATATGGCTTTAATGTAAATGCGATCAGCATCGATTTAGCGCCAATGGAAAATGGTATGTTTCCTGAGTATCAACCGGATACCAAGCAGAAGTATAAAGAGCTAGGCGTTCAAAGAGTGCCTGCTTTGTTTTTAGTCGGTAATTCCGGTGAGTTCGTAGCGCCCATTTCACAAGGCATTGTGACTGAAAGTGAAATAGTCAGATTGGTTCTTATTCAGGCAAAGACGGCCAATGTGATTTCAGAAGAACAATTTAACGACGCGTCGGCAGTTGAGTCACTACAGCAAATTACACGATTTGAAGATATTGATGAAGAAAGAGCCTTAACAGACGCAAACTATCTAGTTGAAATCTTAGAATCGAACCTCAAGGCACAGCAAGGTTACTAACTTTATCGCGGTTAATTGGAGCCTGTTCATTAGTTAATGAGCAGGCTTTTTTATATCAGTTGCACGTTAATTACCGAAAAAAGGCTCCTTATTTGAATTTTTTGCACTGGCGTTAAGTAACACTAATCCTAGTTCTCTATCAGGATATGGTCATGAAGCTTATACCAGTGGTTCTACTGACATTCAGTACATTAGTGATGGCTAACGAGTCACAAAAGCCCGTGATTACGTCATCAAACACTACCAACTCCCATCAATCGACGACTCGACAAATAGTAGAAATGCCCGATTACGAGCGGCTATTTGGCGCTATTACGTCGAATAAAGGCGACATCAACGCGTTGAAAGTCAGCCTACTTAATTTCTATTCAAGTTTGCTCCCAGTTTTGCGTTATGAAGCTCTCGTTCTTGAGGTCCCTGAAGCTTTGACCGCTTATAGCTCTGCAGAGTCAGCAAGCTACGAACTCGCCAAGCTTCACCTTATTGACCCTCAAACTCTAGAACCAAGTGAATATCAGTTTTATGAGCGAGTAGTGGTTGAAGACAGCTACGAAATTGCGAAGGAGTTGGTACTTAATGTGTTGCCGTTTATCCCTTCGCCTGAATCAGACCAACAGAAAAGTTTGACAAAGAATGTCAATGCACAAGCGCAGGAGGCAATCAATTATGAAACGTATTAGGTCTTTTATCGTTGCCGCCTCGCTGACATGCTCTATGAATGTGTTGGCCAACCCAATGCAAGACGTCTTCAATGGGTACTCGACAGGTCATGGTATTGTCGACTACGAAACCAGTAATAAAAACGCCATCGCACTCGGTTCTTTTTCATACCGTGTTAAGAGTCATGATCCAAATATCGTGAACTTTCAAGTTCCGTCGATGAAAGCCGGATGTAACGGAATCGACCTTAATCTGGGTTCATTTTCAATGATCAAAGATTTAACAGGGATGCTCCAAAACTCAATGAGACAAATTGCAGCGGGTAGTGCGTCGTATGCCTTCAACCTAGCTTTAGATGCTCTGTGTCCGACGTGTGCTGCAAACATCAAAGCCTTGAAAAAAGCGATGGATGAATGGAACAAATTTTTCAAGAACTCATGTGAAGCGGGTCAGGCATTAATGGCCAACGCGGTCGGCCCATATGAACAATCAATCCGAGATGCTTTAGCAATCGGTCAAGCCGCAAACTCAACTGGTGTTGCGACAGATTCAGCTGATTGGTTTCAAAACATAGCCCCAGGCACTTCATTGCTTGAGCTCTCCCAAAAAGTTCAGAATGGTGAGGAATTACTGACAGGTAACCTGCTAATTAACGGCATGAGAACATCAAAAATGAATGTTGGTGCCGCTGACTTCTTCCCTAGATTTTCGGAAACCGTCATGTCACTAGTTGGGACCGAGATCCGAGATGTTGCTGATAACACTGACCCTGACCGCCAAGGTGTCGAAACCTCTTCAATTGCGACAACTCCGGTTCCTGCGACATTGACTCTGCTAGATATCGCCTTTGGTGGCTTTGATACTCAAGAACAAGTGACAAGGCTCAAGTGTAATGACGGTAACCCAGATACTGTGGCCAGCTCTAAATGTCTCGATATTACTCAGGAAACGATTGATTGGAGGCCGTTGAACAAACAGTTCTTAGAAGCGTTGGACGGAACGACAGACGGGACCGCAGGCGTATTAGAGGTCTATCGAACAGGTGCTCGCGGTGCGAATGATTTTGGTCCTACTCAAAAAGCAGTGATACAGGGTGGCGGTATGGATGTATATGGCTACATAGCTTTACTCGCGACCAAATACAGAAAAAGTTCAGAGGTCCAAGGTTACTACGAGGCAATTGCTAATGAATACGCGTACAACTTTGCGATGCAATTTTTCACATCTGCTCGTGCGTATTTGGATGCGGTTGCAATCGCGGCTAAAGCCGACAGCGATGCTAATGCCCAAGCCTACATAAAAGAAGCAAGAGGAATGTTGAACATACAGATGGACATTGTGGACCGCCACTATGAACAACAAGACTCTAAGAACCGTTTGCATATGTTAGTCGAGAAGAGTATGGAGAACTAAGTCATGGAATTTCTGATATATACCATTGGTAATTTTGATTGGGCTAGACAAGTTTTCCTTGGCTTGTCGATGGCGTTCGATCAATCAACAGGTGAATTTGGACAGCCTAACTACTTGTTCGGTCTTGGATTAGTTCTTTCCTTCTTCGTTGCAGCCTTCAAACAATTCTTTGAAAAGGGTCAGATTGGTGGTGAATTCTTAGGAACAGTGTGCAAGGGCTATCTTATCTGGATGCTGTGTTTCTACCCGAGAGTCGACATTGTAGTCGAACATGCTGGTACGGGTGATTCAGCGTATTTTACTGACATTCCTATTGGTTTGGCTATCGGTGGAGCTGTAACGACTCAAGTACCTATCGCGTTTATCGATATTTTGAGTGACATCTTTGTGATGCCCCAGAACTCAGGCACACACTTAGACGCACTTAGAACGCTGGTGGCTATCGAAGGGTCTGTAAATAGTCCGAATATTCGTACTATTGGGCATGCAGATAGTGATTTCATACGCAGCATAGACAGTTACATGAATGGCTGTTTGTTCAAAGACATGGAAGTTGGTGGAGCCTATCAAGAGGCGAAGGTTGGCAATGTATTGACGAATGTCGATGCTTGGGCCGCGATGGAGGTCAGCTCAACGATTTGGTACATCGACATGTATCTTGAAGGGCAACCGTCATTCATGTCGTGTAAAGACTCTTACACTGCACTGAGCGCATACATTGATAATGACCAATCGAAATTAGCAGACGGACTCGATGAGTTAAATGAAGCGAAAGGCATATCAGCGACACAAGTAAGCTCTGCACTTCAGCAGTTGGGCTCTGCATCAATGGACAGCTACACATTTCAAATGAATAACTTCCTTGATTATCACGTCAAAAAGAACGCTATGGGGTTAGATGCTAGTCATTCTGCACGAGGCCAACTTGTTGACGCTATGGAATATCAAGCTAAACAACAGCGTCTTTTCACTATGGCAGGTGACAGAAACTTGTGGCTTGAAATGGCCCCTGCCACCATCTCATTTTTTGAAGCGTTCGTGTGGTTTGCTGCACCACTTATGTCCTTCTTTATCATCTTTGGTGAAGGGGGCTTTAAGATCGCCGCGTCATACATGCGATTCTTAGTGTTAGTTGGATTGTATCCATTTGTGATGATTCTGATTAACTTCTATCTCGATTGGTCTATTCAAAATGCGTTGGAAACGTCGATCACTGAGCAAACAGCATACACCATAGGGGGATTGTCCAATTTCTATTCCGAAGCGCGAAGTTATATAGCGACCGCATCTTACATGACGACAATGGTTCCTATGTTGGCTTATATGCTTTTGAAAGGTGGCGAATACGCAACCGTGAGTATGGCTGGCAAGATCGGGGGAACCGCACATGTTAATCCTAGTGCTGTCGCACCAGATATTGCCGTTGGTGCCAAAAATGGTTCACTCAGAATGGGTAATCACAGTTGGACTATGGGTGATAACGGTGTGGTTCATTCAACAAATCAAATTCAAGATCAAAACATGCCAACACTCAGTGGTATGTCGAATATGACCAGTAACTTATCCCTTACATCAAGTATGGCAGAGTCGCGAGTTCAATCATCCCAAGCTTCACATCAACAGTCATGGGGCAAGCTTTCTCAGCTTATGACGCAGATTCAAAAAGGAAAAAGTGTGAACGGTAGTGATAGTCATCAATATTCTGAAAATGCTCAATTTGCAGCGCAGGTGCGTGAAGGTTTACAGAAAAACACCAATCTAGATACTCAAGAAATTACTCAATTGATGGGTAAGTTAGTAATGGGTGGTGGTGGCTCGGGTAGCGGAAGTTTCGGTTGGGGAAGTGGAGAGGATTCAACACAGCAAAACTCTGAGAGTGCAAAGACGTCGACTCAAGCTTCTGACTCTACCCAATACAGTAATGCAAAAAATAATAAAACAATGTCGAATACGCAGGGGGGCTCTCAGGCTGCAGGACGACACGGACGTGGCCCCGTGACGAGAACTAGCCATATAGAAGATAAGGGCAATTCAAAAACAGAAAGAGTCCAAGTTACTGACACTAAGAGTAATGACAAGAGTTCCGGAAAAACAAACCGAGTGGGTTCAAGAAGCAAAAGTGATTTCTCGGTTGGTCTTGATGGCCGAGTTCAGGTTAACGCAGAAGGCGGGTTTAACCTTACGGAACGTGAGGCAGAGGCATTGCAGGCAAGCTTAGGTTACGTGACCAGTGAACAAGGCGGCACCAGTGCTCAATATACTAGTCAAGAAGCGATTCAAAAGGTTCATGGTCTTTCAAGAACGACAGGTTGGGGCGAAACGGGACAAAATGCTATTCAAGACCTGAAAAGTTATACAGCTGCGAAACAATTCCAAGAAACGACGCAACACGCATTGGGTGTTGCAAAAGGTTTGAATCAAAATTATTCAACCAATTTTACAAATGCGGCAAACAATAAGGAATTTAAAGAGTGGGTGGCTAATGGTTATAACACCGAAAGTGAGATGGCCAACATGAGCCCAGAGGAGCGTAGAGTCGTTGATGCCAATGCTCAGGCCCGAAACCTCCAAATACAACGTGATGCATCTAAATACTATCACGGAGATGTGGGTCGTGCAGCAGCAGTACTTTTCTCAAGTGAAATGGTTAATCAATATCAAGAAGTGGCGACCGCTAAAGACATTAATTCAATGAAATCGGGCTTGATGGATATCTCGCAGAAATTCAATGAAGCCGACTTCTTGATTGGTGACAAAGCACTTAATGATATGTCGAAAAACTTTGCCACGATGAGTAACAATTTAGGGTCTGTGAAAGACACCACCAGCAACTCAGCCGTAGCAGGCATTCCGGAAGAAATTCAAAGACACCAGCAAGGCTTTGAGAAAACACGAGATGAACGACTGGGTGAGGTTGGTACATTATTGACCACCAAAAATATCAAAGATGAGCACGGGGAAAATGTTGATAAGGCTCGCGCCAATGCATCAAAAGTTGCGCCTGAGAAAACAGATGAAATTAAGGCCATTAAAACTGCCACTGATACAGTTAATCCAACTCCAATTTCTCAAGAAGTTAAGAGTGCTGCGAAAGATGGTGGTGGATTGGTAAATGACATTGCAGCGGGGCTAGTTTCTCAGTTTCACTCTGCGACAGCGCAACAGCTATCAGAGCCTGCCGCAGAAAACATGAAGCACTTAGAATCACCATTGAATAAAGGTGCTGATTTACTAACAAGACCACAAATTGCAACTAGCCCAAGTGCTCGTGATTTTGGACTCACCACTAATTCCGAAGGTGTATATGGCGCCGCTGTGATCGCGTTAACCAGTGATGAGAACACGCTCAATAAAGATGGGCTACTCAGTGACACTGAAATCAAGCATCACAATAATGCGGTTGGGAATATAGAACAACTAAGAACGGAAATGTCTGAGGATGAGTCATTTGCCAAAGAAGTCGGTGGACTTGCATCGGGCAAATACACCATGGAAGCGTTAGAGGACTATAAACTGTTTATGGGTGGCTCTGAGGACGGGTTCAGAGACATTGATTACAACAACGTTGCTCATGTTGCCTCAACACTTGGTACATCCCTTACTGATGAGCAAGTTTCGAATCTATCAAATCAATCTGAGGTCAATAAGAATTACGATGTCGTAAATGGCAAATTGTTATCTAAACATTATCTGCAGATTGGAATAGAGGATGTGGCCGAACACCAGAAAGCTTACCACGCATCTAAAGATACACCGAATGAAGTGAAGTTGTCACAACTTGAAGCGACAGGTAAAGAGCAAAATGAAGCTGCAATTAAAGAGGGCCAATCTAACGGAACAACTCCATTAACGGGTGTTAATGACACCGTAGCGAACACAGCAATGCCGGGTTCTGTACCGTCAAATGAGCCGTCACCAGTACCAAGTTCAATGACAAAATTCGCTGAAACTGCAGCGCAAAGCTTGGCACTTATGGAGGCATCAGAGAACAGTGGTATGAGTGACGAACAGAAATCACAAATCTTTGACTCCATTGACAGTAATACGATTTCTGTAAAAGAAGGAGCTCAACTGTTCAATGCTGTAAGTTCAGGTGAAATGACCGCTAATCAGGCAATTACGTCGTTGCAAGAGAAAGAGGAGATGCTTGCTTCAACAGAAAATACCCAACCTGATGCGCAACCAACAGAGGCAAATAATTCAAAGGAAAAAACTACACAACAAACCCAAGGCAATGATCAAACAGGTTTCTCCAAACTAGCTTCAATGGTTGTTAGCGCATTACCTAGTAGCCCATTACAGCCAGAGGACAGTAATAATCAGCGTACCCAAGTGCAAAGCAATCAAGAGGTAGCTCCTGATAATAAATCAGCCGAAACGGTAGAGACGTCGAAGACCTCTGACACTGTATCTACGAACTCACGCCCTGAAAGTTCAGCACCACAGTCGGCGGCTCAAACGGGTACAGTAGCGCCAGCAACTCAAGTGGCAAGTGCATCACCGCAGAAAGTGGATGAGACAGCACCTACGAACTCACGCCCTGAAAGTTCAGCACCACAGTCGG
>NZ_JBFRTN010000027.1:0-15013 GCF_041474095.1 Vibrio sp. 10N.222.54.A3 | reverse complement strand
TAAAACGTTTTGATATTCATCAACGAGTGCCCACACAGATTGATAGGTTTAAATTGTTAAAGAGCGCTAGCGTTTTGTGATTCACATCTCAGTCGCTAGGGGTGCGTACTATACCCGCACCACTTTGAGAGTCAAGGGTTATTTTCAAACTCTTTTTCTCTACCGATTTCGCTGTGTGACTTTCGTCTCACTCCGTGTCGGTGAGGCGGCATTATAGAGAGATTGAGATGGAGCACAAGGGCTTTTTGAAATAAAAGTTTTGTTCGCCTAAAAAGCCACCAGATCCGCATTTTTCGAATAAAAACTAAACATTTGAGACGTATCACAGCAATACATTGGAAAAATGGAAGCCATGAACGTAAGATTCATGTGTCTATTTTGTTAATGGTAGATGCGTCTATTTCGTTTATTAATATGTAGTATTCCGATATGAACTCAAAAAAATCGATGTTGTTAATTGTCGCACTGGCTGTATTAGGCGGCATTGTTTTCTCTCAGGTAGATATATCGCCTGCAATTACCTTTATCCTTGGTGTCTTGGCTTCCGCTTTTGTTGTTAACTTTTCAAGCACCGACTCAAAATCAGATTCAGAACCTAAGGCTTCAACCAAAACACTTTATGTGGGTAACCTTCCATACAAAGCGAACGAATCACATGTACGTGAATTATTCTCAGAGCATGGTGAAGTATTTGCAGTACGTTTAATGAAAGACAAACGTACTGGTAAAAGAAGAGGCTTTGGATTTGTTGTTATGGCAAGTAATGATGTGAATCATGCAATCTCTGCACTTAACGATAAAGATTACATGCAACGCACTTTAAAAGTACGTGTTGCAAATGATCCTAAACATCCTGAAGCGGACGAATCTGAACTGAGCTAAACCCTAACTGCTTTAACATACTATTTAGTGCACTTTCTTTTTTAGGAAGTGCACTACAAAAAACTTCACGTACTCCCCCTTCTTTATTAACGCTTTCCAAACCCAACAAATCTTGAACCCGCTTAGCTATCGCTTTACCAGAATCTATCAGCACTACACTTTCACCTAGTACTTGTTGAATCTCTGATTTGATCAATGGGAAATGAGTACATCCTAATACAGCCACATCAATTGTGTTGATCATCGGCTGAAGGATTTGCTGTAACTCTTCAAGGCTAATCTCCTCGCCTCTGAGTTTATCTTCGGCCATATCCACCAGCCGAGTAGAACCCAACAGCTCTACTCTTTTATTACTCGAGAAGTTTTTGATGAGCTCGTGTGTGTATTCACGAGTAATCGTCGCGGGAGTCGCAATAAGGCCAACCGCTTTATTAGCCAGTAACGAAGCAGGTTTGATTGCCGGGACTACGCCGACAATAGGGATAAGGTTATTAGCGCGAAGTGTCGGCAGGACTATCGTACTGGCCGTATTACAAGCTATCACCACGATATCAATAGCGTGACTCGCCACAAAACTGGCGACGATACTTTGGACTCGCTGAATGAGGACTTGCTGATCGAGCTCACCATAAGGGTAAGCCTCGTTATCGAATACATAGATATAGTTGTGATTGGGTAGTAACTGGCTTATCTCTTTATATACAGACAGACCGCCAACTCCAGAATCAAAGACCAATATGTTTTTTTGTATGCTTTCCGACACAACCATTACCTGTAATAAGTTCCGCAGCAATGATACCCCTTCACCTAGTTTTCGCCAATCATCACTCTACATAATGCAAGCTCGGTAGCGTTGATGCCCAAAGCGCTCACCCTGCTCTACATTTTCTCGCTCTATCTTAAGCTTACCTTTAAAGCATCGCGCTGACGTGACTAAGGTATGGAACTCACCATCTTCTCCACATGGGTCGACGTGACTTGGCAAACTGTCTATTAGTTCAGGCGTGTATTCTTTCCCGCAATAGCTCATGTCTAATGCATCGCTATCAACTGTGACGAGAAAGGTTTCGATTCCTCTATTTATGATTTCTTGAGCCAGAGTTTGGCTACTCTCTCCCAGTAGAGGAAATACACACTCCCAGCCCGCAGGTTCTATATAACTTCTTCGGTAGTCAGCAATACCATTGCAAAACATATCGCCGAATGCCACGGCATCAATAGATAAACCCGATCCTTTAAGCGCCGTAACAATCGTACTTTGATAGATCTCGTTACTTGGGAAGACTTCCGGCAGCTCAATCGTTATTAATGGCAAGCCGAACAATGTTGCCTGCATTCCGACAACCTCGATTGACGTGACTTGGAAAGGAACCTCATCACCAACATACGTAGTATAGAGAGCAACAACTTCATACTCGGTGCTTTCAAGTAGACGTTCTAGGGTTAATGTAGAGTCTTTGCCTGACGACCAACTTATGACGACTTTCTTTTTCATTGATATACCCAATAAGAAAAAACCGCCCGAAGGCGGTTTAGGTGATAATTAGAATTGGTAAGTAGCATTCACGTAATATGTACGCTCTGGTGATGGGTATCCACCAGCAGTCTCGTACTCTTCGTCAGTTAAGTTATCCACTCGACCATTTAAAGTAAGGTTTTCATTCGCATAGTAGTTCACTGAAACATCAAACAAGCTATACGCTGCGAGATCTTCAGAGAAGTCCGGTCTCTCACCTACATATTGGAAACCTAATGAAACATCAACATCATCGAAACTAGCCACTGCATTATACTTGTAAATCTTCTTAGCTCGGCGTATCAGTTGCTCACCAGATTGATCTTCTGGGTCTTGGAAATTAGCGCTCACTTGGTGGTTAATAAAGCTAGTATCAAATCCAACGACCATTTCCACACCACGTAATTGGCTTTCGCCATCGGTATTGTAGTACTTACTTGTCGCGTAGTTGTAATCAATTAAGTCTTCGACGTTCGTGTCATAGCCAGTAATCGACCAATCAACATCCTTGATTAAGCCACCAAAAGTCAGTTCAAATGAATCTGCCTTTTCAGCTTCTAACTGTGCATTACCGTAGTAGCTATATAGTTGATACAAGTTAGGTGCTTTGAAGGATGTGCCATAAGCTGCTTTTACAACAAGCCACTCAGCATAACGATAGCCTAACCCTGTGTTGTAAGTAGTTTCTGTACCAAACTGCTCATTGTCATCAACACGAAGACTCAGTTCTCCGAACACTTTATCCGCATCTGCGTTTAATGCAGCGAAGTACGCAACATTCGTTCTGTCGTATTCAGTATTCGAAGGCTTAACAATATAAGCCTCATCACGCCAATCTACACCACCACTAAGAGTCAGTGACGACGTTAGTTTGTATGAATTCACCCATTGAACATTTAGCTGTTCAAGCTCATCAGATGTTGCTGACGCTGAGTTCTTGCCTAAAGACTGTTCGTAGTTCCAGTTATCTTGATTCTGATAGTTAACTAAGAAATCAGACTTAAGTTCACTGCCACTATATTTAACACCAGTAGCAAAGGTCGAATTTTGAACTTCAGCTTCTTTGTAAGAATGGTCTGTACCAAATGAACCATCGTACTGAGAAATGGTTTCAAACATACGGAAATTCGCGAAGCCACTCCATTGCTGATCAAAATTATGAACATAACCAATTAGAGCATTGCGTGATTCAAAACCATGGCGATCACCATCATTAACACCTGGTAATGGATGAACGTTGTATCCCTCATCGGAATCGTAACCAACAGATACGTTCAAGTGACCATTTTCACCGACCTTAGTACCACTAACAAAGCTCAGCTCTTGGTAATCTAAGCTTCCTAAACCTGCACTAACTGCCGTTTTTTCATTGTCAGAGTTTGCAACAGTAATAATGTTGATAACACCGCCGATAGCTTCTGAACCATACATAGCAGCACGAGCGCCTCGTACATACTCGACTCGTTCAACAAATGTGATTGGCAGCTGGCTGAAATCGACACCACCTTTTGCAGCGCGAGCAAAACGAATGCCGTCAATTAACACAAGAACCTGATCAGAGTTAGCACCTCGAACAAAGATCGAAGCTTGCTGGCCTCTACCACCATTCTGTGTAACTTGAATGCCCGTTAATCGTTTGAATACATCAGTTAGTGACTTAGCTTGAATACGAGCTATATCTTGACGTGTCACAACCTCAACTTGAGCGACAACACTTTCGGTGCTTTGCTCAAAACGGTTAGCCGTAACCACCATGGTTTCGTCGGCAGATGCTTGTTGGGCGTGTAAATTGGAGATAGGTGAAAGCAGCGATGCTACAGCAACCGCTAAAAGGGATTTGTTCATGTTGTGATCCTAAATCGCGTAAAGTCCTACCAAACCACATTTATGGTTTGGCCGCTGGCAGGTATTCGGACTCAAGAGCACAACCTTATGGTTACCTTGTATTCGACTTCCCACAAAAAGCTATTTGCAGTGTCTGATGAATACTTGTTCTCTTTTACCGCTGCGCGTCAGTTCTGGATTCGCACCAGATTCCCTCTTCAGCCATCTATACATCCAAATGGCACCAGCTTGCCGAAGATAGTATTGACCTCTGAATCATTTGTCTAGTCTAAGATAGTTATAAGCTATAGTTTTCATGGCCGATTTACATTGAATGGCGCTCAACACTGGACAAGCGCCTGTGATTGAATAAAATCTGCGCTCTTGATTTAAAAGCACGACAGCAAAAGGCATAACAATGGCGAATTTAGATGTAAACCCGCAACGCTACCAAGAACAACTGGCAGAAAAGACTGAACGTCTTACTGAAATGTTCTCAGAATATAATGTGCCTGAGCTGGAAGTGTATGAATCTCCAGAACAACACTACCGCATGCGTGCTGAGTTCCGCGTGTGGCATGAAGGTGACGATATGTATTACGTCATGTTCAATCAAGAGACCAAAGAAAAATACCGCGTAGACCAGTTTCCTGCGGCTAGTCGTCTTATCAACGATCTAATGCCTCTATTAACAGATGCAATGAAGGACAACCACTCTCTACGCCACAAGCTATTCCAAGTAGACTTCCTTTCTACGTTAAGCGGTGAGATTTTGGTGTCACTGCTTTACCACCGTCAATTAGGTGAACAGTGGATTCAAGATGCTAAAGCGCTTAAGCAGCAATTAAATGATGAAGGCTTTAACCTAAACCTGATTGGCCGTGCGCGTAAGATGAAAATCGTACTGGATCGCGACTACGTCATTGAAAAGCTAGATGTGAATGGTGATAGCTATATATACCAGCAAGTAGAGAACAGCTTTACTCAACCAAACGGCAAAGTAGCAGAGAAAATGTTGGAATGGGCTGTCGACTGTACTCAAGACAGCAAAGGTGACTTGCTTGAGCTTTACTGTGGTAACGGTAACTTCTCATTAGCTCTGGCACAAAACTTTGAGCGTGTACTTGCAACAGAGCTAGCGAAGCCATCTGTAGAATCTGCTCAATACAACATTGCGGCGAACAAGATTGATAATGTTCAGATCATTCGTATGTCTGCGGAAGATTTTACCGTAGCAATGGAAGGTAAGCGTGAATTCCGCCGCCTACAGCAAGCAAACATCGATCTAAAGAGCTACAACTGCAACACTATCTTTGTTGATCCACCGCGTTCAGGTATGGACGTTGATACTTGTAAGATGGTGCAAGGCTACGAGCGCATCATGTACATCTCTTGTAACCCTGAAACACTGAAAGAGAACCTAGAGATCTTAAGCGAAACCCACGATATCACTCGTTTTGCTCTGTTCGACCAGTTCCCTTACACGCACCACATGGAAGCAGGTGTGTTCTTAGAACGTAAAGCATAAAACACGCTTTCTCGACCTAAGACAAACAGCAGATACAAAAAAACGAGCCAATCGGCTCGTTTTTTTATTTATAGGTTGGCTTAAGCAGTTTTGCCGATAAAGCCGAGTTTCTTACCTACCCATGCAAGAAGCAACATCGCGACAATAATCGCAAAGAAGTTTGAGCCAGCATCAGGGTGTTGTGCCTTCACAAAAGCCGAGTGGCCAAATGCACCTACAAAGAAACAAGCCAAACCTACTAGTGGAATATCTTCAGATACTGGGTTAGTTAGGTACTCTTGGTAAAGTGCTTGTACAGCCAAGACTAAAGCAATCAGTGGGAAAATAGAGAAGCCCACTTCGCTCATTGTTACCCAAGATAACAGAGCATCACCACACACACCGGCAATAACAGCAAGTACGAGTGTCTTTCTTTCTGAACCACGGTTTACAGTATTATTTTCATTCGACATTATTCAATCCCGCCTTTTAATCGGTTACGTTCACGTTCTTTACGATACCAAAAAGCCCCTTTGGCCATCATTCGCAATTGCATGATCAAGCGTTCAGCCAATTCATCTCGCTGACGTCGATCTAAATCTAATGCTTCTGCCCCTGAGTTGAAGACCAAGATAACGGAGGCTTCCGCTTGAGTAAAAGCTTCGTCTCGTGTCATGCCAGTCGTTATCAAATATTCGGTTAACTCAGCAGAGAAGTGCTGTATCTCACGAGCTACCGCTGCACGAAACTCAAATGAAGTTCCTGAGCGCTCTCGCAATAACAGTCTGAATACGTTAGGGCTGCTTTCAATGAATTCCATAAAGGTTTCAACCGATGTACGAATCACACTGCCTTCTTTTACTATGCGTTGCCTAGCTTGACGCATTAACTGGCGCAGCAGTAAGCCACCTTCATCAACCATGGTTAAGCCAAGCTCATCCATGTCTTTGAAGTGACGATAAAAGGAAGTCGGTGCTATTCCAGCCTCACGAGCGACTTCTCTCAAGCTTAGATTGGAAAAACTACGATCGGCGCTGAGTTGGCTAAATGCTGCATCGATTAAGCTGCGACGAGTTTTTTCTTTTTGCTGTGCGCGAATGCCCATTGGTTTCATACTTTATCAATTTCTTCTTTTACAGCCTAAACAGGCATGTCTAATACTCTATTCAATATAACGCGAATCACTTATTTATATAAGGCACTCTGGTTATATAAGACACTAAACATACCTCTTTGCTCACGTACCGAAGTAAATACGTTCGAAGAAAAAATTTCAATATCCACGCTGTCATTTGGAGACATACGACATACCAAATATTATTTTTTCGATAACACTGCGTGATCCCACCGACTCTCTGATGCCCTTTTCATGTACCCGAGAACAGAATCGGTTAAAATCTCGCTAAAGCAATGTTAATCAAATATAACAAGGAAGATATCTATGCCGCACTCCAACCACTTTGATGTAATCGTAATTGGTAGTGGCCCCGGAGGAGAAGGGGCAGCGATGGGATTAACCAAAGCCGGGTTGAACGTTGCAATCATTGAGAAAGAGAGCAGCGTTGGTGGTGGTTGTACTCACTGGGGAACAATTCCTTCAAAAGCACTGCGTCATGCCGTAAGTCGTATTATCGAATTCAACAGTAATCCGCTGTTTTGTCAGAACAACAAAAGCATACACTCAACGTTTTCTAACATTTTGGGGCATGCCAAATCGGTTATCGACAAGCAGACTCGATTACGCCAAGGCTTCTACGACCGCAACCAGTGCACGTTGGTCTTTGGTACTGCACGTTTTATCGATACCAACACTGTCTCGGTAATGCAAAGCGATGGCACTGAAGAACATTACAGTGCAGACAAATTTGTTATCGCGACAGGCTCTCGCCCTTACCAACCAGATAACGTCGACTTCCTGCATGAACGTATCTACGACAGTGACTCGATTCTTTCTCTTAAACACGACCCTCAACACATCATCATCTATGGGGCTGGCGTTATTGGTTGTGAATACGCTTCAATCTTCCGTGGTTTAGGCGTTAAAACCGATCTTATTAATACTCGCGATCGCCTGTTGTCATTCTTAGACAATGAAACCTCGGATGCTCTGTCTTATCACTTCTGGAACAGCGGCGTTGTTATTCGTAACGATGAAACCTTTGAGAAAATTGAAGGTACTGACGACGGTGTAATCATTCACTTAGAGTCTGGTAAGAAAATGCGTGCCGACTGTCTACTGTATGCCAATGGCCGAACGGGTAATACTGACAAGCTGAATCTTGGTGCCGTTGGCTTAGAAGCGGACTCTCGAGGACAAGTATCAGTCAACAGCAACTACCAAACCAGTGTTGAACATGTTTACGCTGTTGGTGATGTGATTGGGTATCCTAGCCTAGCAAGTGCTGCTTATGACCAAGGTCGATTCGTGGCCCAAGCCGTGGTGAAAGGTGAAGCAGAACGACACCTTATCGAAGACATCCCAACAGGTATCTATACCATTCCTGAGATCAGCTCTGTCGGTAAAACAGAACAAGAGCTTACTGCGGCTAAAGTACCTTATGAAGTGGGACGATCTTCATTCAAACACTTAGCTCGTGCTCAAATCGCAGGTAAAGATATTGGTAGCTTGAAGATACTTTTCCATCGTGAAACTAAAGAGATTTTAGGTATCCACGTTTTTGGTGAGCGTGCTGCTGAGATCATCCACATCGGTCAGGCGATCATGGAACAGAAAGGCGAAGCCAATACCATCGAGTACTTTGTGAATACTACCTTCAACTATCCAACAATGGCCGAAGCGTATCGCGTCGCAGCGCTGAACGGACTTAACCGTTTGTTCTAAACAAAGGACCAACAGGACTATTTGACCACCTGTAGGCCAAATACATAAACAGCAAGCCATGAGCTTGCTGTTTTCATTTAAACCACTGAATTATATAGTTATGTTAGCAATTAGATCATAATGTTCTAAATGCCACTTTACCTGCACGGCTTCTCTTTTCACTCCCTGAACTAAGCTATCTAATCTATCTAAGCTAAGCGAGAAACTCACCTTTCTTCCACTGAGAGATAAATAGAACACCAAGACCAATGCCGCGCATTGCCATAAAGCTCAACATTGCTAGCCACAGCGCATGGTTCTCTAAACCTGATGCTAAGTAGAAAATCGCAAAGAAACTGCATGTGGCCACAAACATACTGTTACGCATATCTTTGCCTTTGGTAGCGCCCACGAAAATACCGTCTAGCAAGAAGCACCACATAGAAATGAGCGGCATCGCAATCAGCCATGGCAGATACACCTCAGCCTGACTCTTAACCTCTGGAATTGTAGTAATCATATTAATCAAACTAGACCCAGCAATCGCGAACACTATGGTCAGTACCAAACAAATATTGAAGCTCCAGAAGAAAGTTCCAATCAATGACTGGTTCAGCTCTTCTTTATCTTTCGCGCCAATCGCCTTTCCGACCATAGCTTCCATTGCATAAGCAAAACCATCCATCCCATAAGAAATGATCATCAAGAAGCTCATCAATACCGCATTAGCCGCCACCACATCATCACCAAAACTTGCACCTTGGAAGGTCATAAAAGTGAAAGTCGCTTGCAGACAAAGCGAGCGCAGAAAGATATCGCGATTCAGTTTTACGAAACGACTCAAACCTTGGCTGGTTTTCTTAAGCAGCTCCCATGGAGATGGCAGTTGCCTCTTCATCCAGATTCGATAAACACAAATTAAGCCAAACGTTAGACCCGCATAGTCCGCTATCACCGATGCCAATGCCGCACCTTCAACTTGCCAGCCGAGGCCAATCACAAATACGATATCTAAAACAATGTTGGTGATATTAGTGATAATCACCATCCACATTGGCGCTTTAGCATTTTGGGTTCCGAGCAACCAACCTAAAATTACAAAGTTAGTTAGCGCAGCAGGTGCACTCCAGGCACGGATAGAGAAGTACTGCAGGCCATAATGTTTGACTTGCTCGCTGGCACTGCTCAATGAGAAAACCGCATCCGCAACAAAGCTGTGTAAAAGCAAAAAGACACCAGCAAACCCTAAGGCCATAGTCACGCCTTGCACAAAGACTAAACCAAGCTGCTTACCATCATTCGCACCATAAGATTGCGCGGCCAATCCAGTCGTCGACATACGCAGGAAACCAAGCAACCAGAAGGTCACACTGATCATGGTGCCGCCTAAGGCCACACCACCTAAATACCAAGAATGCTCTAGGTGACCGATAACCGCAGCATCGACTAAGCCCAGCAGTGGAACCGTAATATTAGAGAGAACCATCGGGATAGCGAGCAATAGCACTTTTTTGTGCATCGCCTGATTGGATAGCGTTTGAAAAATAGTTTGGGGATTAAATAGCTTCACGATCACCTCTTTAATTAGAGGCGATAGTTTAACCTAGTGGGTGGGCTTTCACTATGTTGTGGGGTTTTACTTATCTTGATACGTCTATTCAGCTACCTGCAAACAAAGTCGCTAGCACTACCACTTAACAAGCACTAACTGTGGCGTTAAGCGCTTTTTGACCTGAGAGATCTTACACAGTAATCGCTGCCACAATTTCCAACGATTGCATTGTTGATCAAGTGGAGAAAACGCTTTTACCCATTGCGCCCATGGCAGCCAATTAAGAACACTGTCTACTGGGGAAGATAAGCCATGTGCATATTTTCCTGAACCAAGCTTTTGCCCAAGAGCACTAGAGCTTTTGTCTCCAGCTAACACTAAACACGCGTGTGCATGAGTAAAGTAACGACTCAATGACTGAATAAAATATGCGGTTTGTTGTTCATTGCAATCAAGCAAAGCATGTTCGCACACCACCATCACTGAGGCTTGTTCTGGGATGTTGAGCTCATCCAACCAAGTCAGCTCGTCAACCGAACCACACTCCAAACGGTAGCGTTCATTCTTGTGGAACAGGCGTTGGCGCCAAACTAGATTTTCAGTTACATCCAATTCAACCCAATGACAGCGGCCATTATCTAAACGGTAGAAACGAGTATCGAGGCCTGCCCCAACATTGATAATCCAAGCATCTGGGTTATGAGATAGAAATTGTTGAACTTGAGAGTCACAAAGCTGAGTCAATGTTGCGTAGAGAAGTTGTTGTTGGTCGAGTTCACCAGTAAGACATTCTGGTGCTAATTGGCAGCGCTTGCAGGCTTGAGCTGCGATAGGGTCATAGACTAGGCCGTCATCGGCAAGGCTTTCGCGGCTGCGAAACCAAAGATGTTGAACGAGATCCGTCGGAACTTGGAATTCCTGATGTGCAGACCCTTGATCAAAAGGAGCCTTTTGAACAGAAGAGCGCGGCTTAGGAATAAGCGGCTTCATTTGAGGTTTGGTTGGATTTGGCATCATCATCTTCCTTGTATCTCGACAAAGAAGATGATAATGAATATCAATTACAATAACAAGTTATTGAGAATAAATATCAATAAGCTGTTTGTACTGATTACATCCAGTCAGTGTTGCGGATAATACCAACAGCCAGCCCTTCAATAGACAGGTGTTGAGATTCCAGATCGACATGGATTGGAGAAAACTCTTCATTTTCAGCGTGTAACAGCACCGTTGAACCTTTACGCTCTAGGCGTTTTACCGTTACATCATCGTCGACACGAGCAACGACAACTTGTCCATCACGCACGTCTTGTGTTTTATGAACAGCTAATAAATCACCATCCATAATACCGATGTCTTTCATACTTTCGCCATTTACACGAAGTAAGAAGTCAGCTTGTGGTTTAAACATGCCTGGATCAACTTGGTAATGCATTTCTACATGCTCTTGAGCCAAGATAGGCTCACCAGCGGCAACCTGACCGATTAATGGTAAACCTTGCTCTTCGTTTGCTGCATCTTCAAGCAAAATACGAATACCGCGAGACGCACCCGGGATAATCTCAATCGCTTCTTTACGAGCAAGAGCTTTCAAATGTTCTTCTGCAGCATTAGCAGAACGGAAGCCTAGTTCACGCGCGATTTCTGCACGTGTCGGTGGCATACCGGAATCTTCGATCTTACCTTTGATAAGGTCAAAGACTTGTTGCTGGCGGGGCGTTAACGGCTTCATGATTCACCTGTCTTTTTATACAGTTGACTGTGAGTATATCCAGTAACTGAACAAAAGCAAAGCAATTGGTTGTTTTTAGTTCATTTTTAGCAAATTACAAAAACAGGATCTCTAGCCACACATAACCTGCGAGTGCCAAACAGATGAAAACTGCTGCCGAACCGACATCTTTAGCCATCCCAGAAAGCTCATGATGTTCACTGCCGATTCGGTCGACAACCGCTTCAATCGCGGTATTGATTAGCTCGACAACCATCACCAATACCACCGATGAGATCATTAAGATTCTCTCAACTTGGCTTACATCTAAGTAAAACGCCAACGGAATAAGCACTGCGGCCATGAATACTTCTTGTCGAAATGCCGCCTCGTTTTTAAACGAGCTCGTGATGCCTTGCCATGAAAAGCCCGCCGCTTTCACGATACGTTTGAATCCGGTGTTTGATTTTTTGGTCATTTTTAACCCTATACTCAATCAGTCGATGAATGATTTTCCACAAACTTAACGGCAATATGACTATTTCCATTAAAAGGTTAGACCAGTTTCTGGTATTCTTGCATCGATTAAATTTACGCCTAGGCTTATCCCTATTTCACTCATAGGATTTATCCTTTTTATCAGAGAAATAGAGATACGCTTCAGCACATTGAAATAACTATTGAGGCAGTGAACCTATATGTCTTCTGGACAATCTTTTTCACGTTCATTAATGAAGCTACCTTTATCCGTATTGGTAAAGGGCACATCAATTCCTTCAAACCCTGTTGAGGATTTGAACATTGATTTGAGCAAACCGATTGTATACGCCTTACCGTTTCGCTCAAGTGTCGACATTCTTACATTGCAAAAACATGCACTTGAATTAGGCCTACCTGATCCGTTGAGCAAGCTTGAAATCAACGGCAAATCACTGCAACGCTACGTTTTCATCTCTTCTCGCAAAACTCTGCTGCAAGACGATGATTATGTACCAAGCTCTTCAATTGAAGTGTTCTCTGAATTGCTTTCACTGCACGCCGACGACTCTGAACTCGATGTTCAAGTTATCCCTGCTACCGTTTTGTGGGGGCGCAAACCTGGTAAAGAGAATAACCAGAAGCCTTACCTACAGGCAATGAACGGCTTAGAGAAATCAAAAGCGGTATTGCTAGCCGGTCGTGACTGCTTGGTTCGCTTTAGTCCTGTGGTTTCTCTGCGTTACATGGCCAACTCACACGGCACCGACAGCACCATCGCGCACAAACTGGCGCGCGTGGCACGTATTCACTTCTCTCGCCAAAAGCTTGCAGCATCAGGCCCTAACCTGCCAAGCCGCCAAGCTCTGTTTGATCGCCTGTTAAAATCAGAAGCGATCAAAAAAGCGATTGAAGACGAAGCACAAGCAAAGAACATCTCGATCGAGAAAGCGAGCAAAGAAGCTCAAGACATTATGGACGAGATTGCTGCGAACTTCTCTTACTCGCTGATCAAGCGTGGTGAGAAGATTCTTGGTTGGCTGTGGAATAAGTTGTACCAAGGCCTGCATATCAGCAACGCTTCAACGGTTCGTAAGTTGGCTCAAGATGGTCACGAGATTGTTTACGTGCCTTGTCACCGTAGCCACATGGACTACTTACTGCTTTCTTATGTGCTTTATCATGAAGGCATGGTGCCGCCGCACATCGCTGCGGGTATCAACCTGAACTTCTTCCCTGCCGGTCCTATTTTCCGTCATGGTGGTGCGTTCTTTATTCGTCGTAGCTTCAAAGGCAACAAGCTGTACTCGACGATTTTCCGTGAATACCTAGCGGAGTTGTTCGCTAAAGGTTACTCAGTAGAGTACTTCAGTGAAGGTGGGCGTTCTCGTACAGGTCGTTTATTGCAAGCGAAGACCGGCATGTTGGCGATGACTATTCAAGCGATGCTGCGCGGCATGAATCGCCCGGTGACTTTGGTTCCTGTGTACATCGGCTACGAGCACGTGATGGAAGTGGCGACTTACGCAAAAGAACTTCGTGGTAAGCGTAAAGAGAAAGAAAACGCGAGCTTAGTGATTCGTACCATTCGTAAGCTGCGTAACTTTGGTAAAGGCTACGTGAACTTCGGTGAGCCAATTCAACTGAACCAATACCTGAATGAACACTCACCTGAGTGGACCAAAGACATCGACCCAATGGGCACTAGCAAACCACAATGGATGAACCCGGTGGTTAATGACTTGGCGACCAAAATGATGACGCACATTAACGATGCGGCAGCGACCAATGCCCTGACCCTTTGTGCAACGGCACTATTGGCTTCAAGACAGCGCGCATTGTCTCGTGACTCTTTGGTTTCTCAGATTAATTGCTACCTGTCTCTGCTTAAGAATGTTCCATATTCGGCAACGTTCACTGTGCCAAAAGACAGCGCTGAAGATTTAGTAAAACATGCTGAATCACTGAACAAGTTCTTGATTGAATCAGACTCAATGGGCGACATCATTTCGCTAGACCGTCACCAGTCAATTCTGATGACCTACTACCGAAACAACATCATTCACTTGTTTGCTCTGCCATCGTTAATTGCCCAGATGACTATTCGTCAACGCGGTTTATCAATTGACGCGATCCAAGAGAACGTTGCTGCTATCTACCCGTTCTTGAAGAAAGAGCTGTTCCTAAGCTACGACGAAGACAAGCTTGAAGGCGTGGTTTCTAACATCATTGAAGAGCTGGTTAACCAAGGTATGCTTGTGGTTTCTGATAATGAAGTCACCATCAACCAATCAAACAGCCAAGCACTGATGCTGTTAGGTCGTACGATTTCAGAAACGCTACAACGCTACTCTATTGCTTTGAACCTGTTAGCAGAGAACCCTGATCTGGATAAATCCGATCTTGAACAGAAGAGCCAAGACATTGCACAGCGACTTGGTCGTCTGCAAGGCATCAATGCACCAGAATTCTTCGATAAAGGCGTGTTTGCGTCGATGTTCGCTACTCTGAAACAACAGCAATATCTGGATAACGATGGTAACTGTGATTTAGAAAAGACTCAGCAATTCGCTAAGCTTCTCTACTCAATGCTTTACCCTGAAGTACGTTTGACGATTCAAGAGAGTATCCACCAAGCGGAGTAATCATCAGCTTAGAATCTCTTGAATAGCGAGACCGAACACGATCAAAAAAGGCACCCAATGGGCTGTCTCTTATACACA
>NZ_JBFRTN010000026.1:0-60559 GCF_041474095.1 Vibrio sp. 10N.222.54.A3 | reverse complement strand
ACGAGATACGAGATACGAGCAGATTATAGATGCGCCTACACGAGATAAGAGATGCGAAAAGCTCGCTTACTGTCACTTATGGCAGCATGTTTTCGATACTCGGTTACTCGCATCCCGCATCTGCTATTTCTCCAGACGTAAAAAAACCTGCTCAATGAGCAGGTTTTTTAGTATTCAGTGCTTTCAGCTAATGAAGCTTTACGCGTAAGAAATTACGTAATTACTGACGTGTTCTTGGCTTAGCTGGTTTAGCCGGACGACCGTTGTTCAGTTTAGGCTTACTTTTGTTAGCCTGAGGTTTGCCTTTGTTTGCAGCTGGAGCGCTACGACCTGAATCAGGTGTTGTAGTACCGCGAGTTGCAGGCTTCTTACGCTTAGTTTGGTTGCTACGGCCTTTTGGTGCGTTTGCACGCTCTTCGTGACGTTTAACAGCACGACGAATTTTTTGGCTACGAGAACGCTCACGCTTACGAGAAGTGTTTGAAGGATCAAGATCCAACAGTGTCTCTTTCTCAGGCTTAAGCTCAACAAGCTCACGCAGGTAGTTAACTTCTTGAAGATCTAGCTCTTTCCAACCGCCACGAGGCAGTTTCTTATCAAGGTAGATATCACCGTAACGTACACGTTTCAGGCGGCTTACTGTCGTTTCTTGAGATTCCCAAAGACGACGAACTTCACGGTTACGACCTTCGTTAATCGCTACGTAGAAAGTATGGTTCATACCTTCACCACCAGCGTAAACAACATCTTCAAAACGAGCCATGCCGTCTTCTAGTTGTACACCACGAGTAACGTTTTTAACTTTTTGCTCAGTCACTTCACCGAATACACGTACTAGGTACTCACGTTCAACCTGACGGCTTGGGTGCATTAGACGGTTTGCAAGCTCACCATCAGTAGTGAAAAGCAAAAGGCCTGATGTGTTTGCATCAAGACGACCAACTGAAATCCAACGAGAACCACGGATCTTAGGTAGACGATCGAAAACAGTACGGCGGCCTTCAGGATCGTGACGAGTACAAAGCTCACCTTCAGGTTTGTAGTAAGCAAGTACACGACAAACCACTTCTTCAGAAGCCTTGCCTGAAACAGTATGGCCATCGATACGGATCACTGAGTTCTCGTCTTCAAGACGCTCGCCCAGTTTCGCAACTTGACCGTTAACACTTACACGACCAGATTTGATTAAACCTTCTAGTTCACGACGAGAACCGTGACCAGCTCGCGCTAAAACCTTCTGTAATTTTTCGCTCATTTACTCTTTTCTACCTAATTGTCGTCTTCACAGACGTCGAATGAATTTTTCGCGACCAAATCGCGGTCGCGTATTATCGCAAATAACCTGCCAAAAAGCACTTGTTATTTACTGTGGCAGGTTTGCTGTATCGTTACAGACTGTTAATCAGTAAAGCGATTATTCAAACGGCGCAGGATCGCCAGCACCACGACGTAGAACCACGGCATCATCGTCACTGAAGTCAATAACCGTCGTCGGTTGCTCACCTAAGTAACCGCCATTCAAAATGACATCAACCGCATGTTCTAGGCTGTCACGAATTTCTTCTGGATCCGACTCCGTAGTCTCGTTACCCGGCAGAATCAGAGACGTCGACATTAATGGTTCACCCATCGCTTCCAAAAGGTCGAGTGCAATCTTGTTGTCTGGGACACGAATACCAATCGTTTTACGCTTGGCGTTCATCAAACGCTTTGGCACTTCTTTGGTTGCTTTAAAGATAAACGTGTAAGCACCTGGTGTATGTGCTTTCAGTAGACGGAAAGCCACGTTATCGACGCGTGCATACAGTGATAATTCAGAAAGATCACGACATAACAAGGTGAAATTGTGCTTGTCATCGATGCGACGAATTTTACAGATACGTTCAAGTGCTTGTTTGTTTTCAAGCTGACAGCCCAGCGCATAACCGGAATCTGTTGGATAAACCACAACGCCGCCATTGCGAATAATCGCAACCGCTTGAGTAATTAAGCGTGCTTGTGGGTTATCTGGGTGTACATAAAAAAACTGGCTCATTGTTGATCCTCGTTATCGAATCTCTCGACTCTATCATCAGAAGGAGCTGGCTCACCTAAAGACTATTCAGATGGTGAAACCGTTTGAAACTCCCAATCTTTCCATACTTCTTCGACCCCAGAAGGTAGCCAGAGATTGCGTCCAAGTTCCATCCACGGAGATGGGTAATGGAAATCACTGCCTTGGGAGGCTAATAGTTTGTATTGTATAGCATAATCCGCGAGTGTGCGTCTTTCTTGTTGCGCTTGCTGAGGTTGAGCTACTTCCATCGCATCCCCTTTCGCTTCAACAAATGCCGCTAGCAGGCGCTTAACCCACTTGGCTGTAAGTCCATATCGCCCAGGGTGAGCGAGTACGGCTTGTCCACCAGCAGCATGAATAGCCGTGACAGCATCACTCATTGAACACCAAGTTGGCGGCACATAACCTGGGTTATTACGAGTAAGAAACTTTTTAAACACCTGCTGCATAGTTTTCGCATAGCCATTGTCGACTAGCCACTTAGCAAAGTGAGCGCGAGTGATTGGTGCATCACCCGCAATCAATTTAACTTCTTCTAACACCCCTTCACGAGTCGCTTTCTCAAGACGGTGAGCGATCATCTCAGCACGCCCAATACGGTGTTGCTTCTGTTGTTCAATGAGCGCTTTGAGTTCTGGTGACTCAGGATCAACGTTTAACCCAACAATATGGATATCTTTGTTTTGCCAAACAGTCGAAATCTCAATGCCGTTGATCAGCTGAATAGGAAGATTGTTATCAGCAATATAGTTGCGTGCTTCAGCAAGCCCATCAGTCGTGTCATGATCTGTAATCGCTAGCGCTTCGATGTTAAAGCCAAGCGCTCGGTCAATTAGCTCAGGTGGAGTAAGTCGGCCATCTGAGGCTGTTGTATGACTATGTAGATCAATTCTCATATATTCTTTTTCATTGTTTTCAATTTTTATCGTTATATTTGTGTCAACACACTTGACCCGCAAGCATAAAACTAGTTAACTAGTACACAAATACGAAGTATCACATTTGATAGGTTCACCATGTTACAAGAATTTAACCAAAACCATAAAGATAAAGTTTTAGAACTTTCTTCAGTAGAAGCAAGTTCAGAGCTTAATTGGTGGCGCACTTGGACAAGTTCTTGGTGGGCTAACGTGTACTTCTAGTTAAACAGTTTGTTTATAAAAAAGTTATCACTAAGCCCGCTTTAATAGCGGGCTTTTTAATTTGTCGAACATCTCACATTCAACTGACTAACAAATCATCGAATTGACCATATTCTAGATTGGGTGAAAGGTATCTTTATGCGACTATGTACGGCAGGAAATTTAAAGAATCATAAAGGAGGTCTTGTGAACAAGGCCATTGAAATCAAAAAGCTGGGAACCATTGAGGTCATCAATTCCTCAGTTCCTTACTCGCAAGATCCAACCAGCGTTTTTCATACTTTGTGTGAAAACAAAACTGATAGTCTTTTGTTGGAATCTGCCGAGATTGAATCTAAACAGAACCTGACAAGCCTACTCCTTATCGACTCTGCTGTTCGCATCGTATGTCGCGGACATGAAGTAACCTTTCAAGCATTGACTGAAAACGGTCAAGCGCTTATCGAACATCTCACTCAAAACGTGAAAGCAGAAATTAAATCTGACCTTACTGATAACGTTTTGACGCTGACTTTTATCGAACCAAGCAACGAATTAGACGAAGACTCACGTTTAAGAGAAGCCTCTTCATTCGATGCACTGCGTTTGGTTCAGCACAGCTTTGAGCAAGACGCGGATAACAAACACGCATTATTCATGGCGGGCTTATTCGCTTACGACATCGTGGCAAACTTTGAGCCACTAGGTGATGCTGAAGCAACCAACAATTGTCCTGACTTTGTATTCTACGTAGCTGAAACACTATTGCGTTTCGATCACCAAGAGAACGAAGGCCTACTTCACGCGAGCTTATTTGCTCAAGATGACAACATCAAAGTGCAATTAACTGACCGTCTAGCCGACATTCAAACTCAGTGTCAGTCCCTGAAAGCCATCACTGAAGTAACGCCGTTAGACAACGTTGAAGCTGTACCTAGCGTTTCAGATGAAGACTTCTGCCAAACGGTTCGTGATTTAAAAGAGTACGTAGTTAAAGGCGATGTATTCCAAGTGGTACCTTCACGCCGCTTCACTCTACCTTGCCCTGCCCCACTGGCGGCTTATAAAGAACTCAAACAAAGCAACCCAAGCCCTTACATGTTCTACATGCAAGACGAGCTGTTTACTCTGTTCGGTGCATCTCCAGAAAGCGCGCTGAAATACGAGACAGAAACCAACCAAATCGAGATCTACCCGATTGCTGGTACTCGTCGTCGTGGTAAGCGCCCTGACGGTCAAATCGATTTCGACCTAGACAGCCGTATCGAGCTTGAACTGCGTACCGACAAGAAAGAAAACGCCGAGCACATGATGCTAGTTGACCTAGCGCGTAACGATGTGGCACGTATTGCCGAAGCTGGCACTCGCCACGTAGCAGACTTACTGAAAGTAGACCGCTACAGCCATGTAATGCACTTGGTTTCTCGTGTTGTTGGTCAGCTCCGTGAAGACTTAGATGCTCTGCACGCTTACCAAGCTTGTATGAACATGGGCACGCTAACGGGCGCACCAAAAATCCGCGCAATGCAGCTTATTCGTGACGTAGAAAAAACGCGTCGTGGTAGCTACGGTGGTGCAGTCGGTTATCTAACCGGTGAAGGGACTCTAGATACTTGTATCGTAATTCGCTCTGCTTACGTTGAAGATGGCGTAGCACAAGTACAAGCTGGCGCTGGTGTGGTATTCGATTCAGACCCACAAGCAGAAGCCGATGAAACTCGCGGCAAGGCACAAGCGGTTATCTCAGCGATTCAAGCAGCTCATACTAAGAACCTAACAAATAAGAAGGAGTCGTAATCATGGCTGATATTGTATTCATCGATAACTTCGACTCGTTCACTTACAACCTTGTAGACCAATTTCGTTCATTAGGTCACAGCGTAAAAATTTACCGTAACAACATTCCTGCAAAAGTAGTTGAAGCGGCGATCAACGAACTAGACAACCCTGTTGCACTGCTTTCACCAGGCCCTGGCGCTCCAGCAGATGCGGGCTGTATGCCAGAGCTGATTCAGCTTCTAAAAGGTAAAGTGCCAATGATTGGTATTTGCTTAGGCCACCAAGCGATTGTTGAAGCCTATGGCGGCACCGTTGCAGGCGCTGGCGAAATCATTCATGGTAAGGTGTCGATGATGGAACACCAAAACCATGCGACTTACCAAGGCTTACCTTCGCCATTGGCTATCGCTCGCTACCACTCTTTAGTGGCAACGCATGTATCTGATAGCCTAACGGTGACCGCTGAAGTAGATGATTTGGTGATGTCTGTGGTTCAAGAACAAGACAAGGTGTGTGGATTCCAATTCCACCCTGAATCAATTATGACGACCTACGGTGCAACGCTTCTAGCAAACGCTATCGAATGGGCTCTTGAGAAAAAGACGATATAGGAAACGATCATGGAACAGATTAATAAACTTTACGAACAGCAGTCTCTTACTCAAGAAGAAAGCCAACAGTTATTTGATGTGATCATCAAGGGTGAACTAGACCCAATCTTGATGGCTTCTGCGCTAACTGCACTGAAAATCAAAGGCGAAACGCCCGATGAAATTGCAGGCGCAGCAAAAGCACTACTTGCGAATGCAAACCCGTTCCCGCGCCCTGATTACGATTTCGCAGACATCGTAGGTACAGGTGGCGACGGTCACAACACCATCAATATCTCGACGACTTCTGCATTTGTTGCCGCAGCGTGTGGCTTAAAAGTCGCGAAGCACGGTAACCGCAGCGTATCGAGCAAATCAGGCTCTTCTGACCTACTGGATTCGTTCGGTATCAACCTAGCGATGACAGCTGAAGACACACGTACGGCTGTTGATGAACTTGGCGTAGCATTCCTATTTGCTCCGCAATATCACGTTGGTGTACGTCACGCGATGCCGGTTCGTCAAACAATGAAAACGCGCACTATCTTCAATATTCTTGGCCCACTGATTAACCCTGCTCGCCCTAACATCGAGCTAATGGGTGTTTACAGCAAAGAGCTGGTACGCCCTATCGCAGAAACCATGCTGCAAATGGGCATGAAGCGCGCGGCGGTTGTTCACGGTAGCGGCCTTGATGAAGTAGCGATTCACGGCGAAACCATGGTTGCTGAAATCAAAGATGGCACAATTCACGAATACACAGTGACACCAGCAGACTTTGGTTTGAACACTCACCCTCTTGAAGCAATCAAGGGCGGCGAGCCAGAAGAGAACAAAGCCATCACAACCGATATCCTGACGGGTAAAGGCACTGATGGTCAAGTTGGCGCAGTGGCAGTCAACGTTGCTCTATTGATGCGTCTGTTTGGTCACGAAGACCTAAAAGCCAACGCACAGCAAGCAATTGACGCGATGAACTCTGGCAAAGCATACGAGCTTGTACAAAAGCTTGCTGCACACGCCTAACGAACGACGAATCGAGACAAAGAACATGACACAGACTACCGATAAACTGTCGACCCACGTTTCAGTCAAAGAAGCTGAAATGGCGGAAGTATTAGCAAAAATCGTTCGTGATAAATACCAATGGGTTGAAGCACGTAAGCAGACTCAACCATTAGACGAGTTTAAAGCGTCACTAACTGCAACAGACCGCAGCTTTTATGACGCTCTGAGCGGAGAACAAACGGTTTTCATCACTGAATGTAAAAAGGCCTCTCCGTCAAAAGGTTTAATCCGTGACGAGTTTGACCTCGACTACATTGCTTCTGTTTACAACAACCACGCAAACGCGATTTCTGTGCTGACAGACGAGAAGTACTTCCAAGGTGACTTTGAGTTTTTACCTAAAGTTCGCAGCATTGCTAAGCAGCCTATCCTGTGTAAAGACTTCATGGTTGATACCTACCAAGTGTATCTAGCTCGTCATTACTCAGCTGATGCTATCTTGTTAATGCTATCGGTATTAGATGACGAAGAGTACAAAGCGCTGGCGGAAGTCGCTCACTCACTCAACATGGGTGTATTGACCGAAGTCAGCAACGAAGAAGAGCTTCACCGTGCAGTCGCTCTAAACGCTAAGGTGATCGGCATTAACAACCGTAATCTTCGTGACCTTTCGACTGATTTGAACCGTACTAAAGAGTTGGCGCCGCTGATTCGCGAACTGGCTCCAAACGCAGTTGTGATTTCAGAGTCTGGCATCTACACACATCAACAAGTTCGTGACCTTTCAACGTTTGCAGATGGCTTCCTAATCGGTAGCTCTCTAATGGCAGAGAAGAACCTCGAGCTTGCGGTACGCAAAGTAACACTGGGTGAAAACAAGGTGTGTGGTTTAACTCACTCTGACGATGCAGCAAAGGCTTATCAAGCTGGTGCGGTATTCGGTGGTCTGATATTCGTTGAAGCATCTAAGCGTCATGTGGATATCGAAGCGGCTCGTTTGACTATGAGCGGCGCACCTTTGAACTACGTGGGTGTGTTCCAAAACCACAGCGTTACTGACGTTGCGAAAACGGTTTCTGAGCTAGGCCTGTTCGCTGTGCAATTGCACGGTGATGAGTCTCAAGCGTTTGTCGATGAGCTAAAACAATCACTACCTGAAAGCGTTGAGATTTGGAAAGCTTACGGTGTTTCTCCCGATGCTGAGAGCTCGCTACCAGAATTACTGGAAAGCAACGTGACTCGTCACCTGCTAGATACTAAAGTGGGTTCTCAAACTGGTGGCACAGGCCAAGTGTTCGATTGGAACCTAATCAACAACCAAAGCGCAATCATGTTGGCGGGTGGTCTAACCCCAGAAAATGCTAACCAAGCGGCTAAGTTGGGTTGCTTAGGATTAGACCTAAACTCTGGTGTTGAATCTGCTCCAGGCAAAAAAGACGCAGACAAACTGCAACGTGCTTTTGCTGCGATTCGTAATTACTAGTCCAAGCTCGGCGCTAGAAATTAGAAAGCAGAAACTAAAAACATATTTGTGAGCTTTGCCTTTTGCGAAGCTCAAACAAGATTAAATGACTTGGTGTGAATACACATCAGTAGAATTGAAGGAATAACACAATGGCTAAACTCGATGCCTACTTTGGTGAATACGGTGGTCAATACGTACCGCAGATCCTAGTGCCAGCACTAGACCAACTTGAACAAGCATTTATCGATGCACAAGCCGATCCTGAGTTCCGCAGCGAATTCATGACGCTTCTTCAAGAGTACGCTGGTCGTCCAACGGCACTAACGCTAGCACGCAACCTAACAAAAGGTACAAAAACAAAACTGTACCTAAAGCGTGAAGATCTACTTCACGGCGGTGCTCACAAGACAAACCAAGTTCTTGGTCAAGCATTGCTAGCAAAACGTATGGGTAAGCAGGAAATCATCGCTGAAACTGGCGCAGGCCAACACGGTGTGGCAACGGCTCTAGCGTGTGCTCTACTAGGTCTTAAGTGTCGTGTTTACATGGGTGCAAAAGACGTTGAACGTCAAAGCCCGAACGTGTTCCGTATGAAGCTAATGGGCGCAGAGGTTATCCCTGTTCATTCTGGCTCTTCAACGCTAAAAGATGCGTGTAACGAAGCGCTACGTGACTGGTCTGCAACTTATGAAGACGCGCATTACCTATTGGGTACTGCAGCGGGCCCTCACCCATTCCCAACGATTGTTCGTGATTTCCAACGCATGATTGGTGAAGAAACGAAGAACCAAATTCTAGCTCATGAAGGTCGCCTTCCTGATGCGGTTATCGCTTGTGTCGGCGGTGGTTCGAACGCTATCGGTATGTTTGCGGATTTCATTGAAGAAGAAACTGTTCGCCTAATCGGTGTAGAGCCGGCTGGTAAAGGTATTGATACCGACCAACACGGCGCGCCGCTTAAGCACGGTAAAACCGGTATCTTCTTCGGCATGAAAGCGCCACTGATGCAAGATGAGAACGGCCAAGTAGAAGAGTCTTACTCTGTATCTGCGGGTCTAGACTTCCCATCAGTTGGTCCTCAACACGCGCACCTAAATGCTATTGGCCGTGCTGAATACGACAACGTGACCGACGACGAAGCGCTAGAAGCGTTCCAATTGATTGCACGTAAAGAAGGTATTATCGCAGCGCTAGAGTCATCTCATGCTTTGGCTCATGCTGTTAAAATGGCTCACGATGACCCAGAGAAAGAACAGCTATTAGTGGTTAATCTATCTGGTCGTGGTGATAAAGACATCTTCTCTGTACACGACATTCTTAAAGAGAAAGGAGCATTATAATGGATCGCTATCAATCACTCTTCACTCGCTTAGCTGAAAAGAATCAGGGCGCATTTGTACCATTCGTAACGGTTGGCGATCCTAACCCTCAGCAGTCTCTTAAGATCATGGAAACACTCGTTGAAGCGGGTGCTGATGCACTTGAACTTGGTATTCCATTCTCAGATCCGCTTGCAGATGGCCCGACAATCCAAGGTGCAAACATTCGTGCGTTAGATTCAAAAGTAACGCCAGATGTGTGTTTTGATCTTATTGGTCAAATTCGTGCTAAATACCCAGATCTGCCAATCGGCCTACTGATGTACGCAAACTTGGTGTACGCACGTGGTATCGAGAACTTCTACAAGCGTTGTGCGAATGCAGGTATCGATTCAGTATTGATTGCTGATGTACCAACCAACGAGAGTGGCGAGTTTGTTGCTGCAGCTAAGAAGTTTGGCGTTCACCCAATCTTTATTGCTCCACCAACAGCAAGTGATGAGACGCTTCAATCGGTTTCTGAGCTAGGTGGTGGTTACACTTACCTACTTTCTCGTGCTGGCGTAACGGGTGCAGAAACCAAAGCAAACATGCCTGTGACTGCCCTACTTGATCGTTTGAACAAGTTTGATGCGCCACCAGCACTGCTTGGTTTCGGTATCTCGGCTCCTGAACAAGTGAAAGAAGCAATTGTAGCTGGCGCTGCTGGTGCTATCTCTGGCTCAGCAGTTGTGAAAATCATTGAAAACAACGTTGAACAACCAGAAGCAATGCTTAAAGCACTTGCTGAGTTTGTTACACCAATGAAAGCGGCAACGCAAAAATAATAAATAGGCTCCCACTAGTGCGATAATTTGCGCTGTGGGAGTTTTTCTCCGAGAACACGTCCAAACCCTCTCAATTGTTAAATTTCTGATAAAAACAACACCTCATACAAACCTGTAGCACATCTATAATACCCCACCCAAATATCACTACCATTTATAAAAATAATGATAAATCAAAAAGCAATCGTTTGCTTTAGCGTAAAAAATCATCAAATGACATTTGATTACTGCTTTTTGGTGTTCTTTCATCTCTGCTCATATTGATAAATGTAAAGGATACGTGTAAAACTTCTCGCGAAATATTAATCCAATGGTACATCGTACATTGGTGAGTAGTTCTGGGATTTTTATATTTAGTAGCACAGAGGTTATGGAAGTGTTAAAAGAAAAGAGTTTACTAAGCAACATCGGCGTTCAAGTCGTTATTGCAATGATCATCGGTACCCTAGTCGGTGCGATGATGGGTGACAGCGCAACTATGTTCGCTCCACTGGGTGCTATCTTCATCAATTTGATCAAGATGCTGGTTATCCCTCTAGTCGCGGTTGCCCTAATTTCAGGTGCTGCTGGTCTAGGCAACAGCTCATCAGCAGGTAAAGTGGGCGTGACCACTCTAGGTTACTTTGCACTAACGTCTGCACTTGCTGTAGCACTAGCGCTAGTAATGGGTGAAATATTCGAACCAGGTCGTGGTATCGATGTTTCTGGCGTTGAAGGCATGTTCTCTTCTGAATACGCTGCGAAAGGTGAACTTCCAACGTTCTGGGCAACCATCACAGGCATGATCCCGACCAACGTTTTCCAATCACTGAATGAAGCAAACATTCTGCAAATTCTAGTTTTCTGCTTATTCTTCGGTATTGCGATTTCTAAACAAGCGAAAGAGAAACGTGACCCTATCATCAATGGCGTAAACGCGATTGTTGACGCTATGGTTTGGATGATCAACAAGGTTATGATCATTGCACCACTAGGCGTATTCGGCCTAATGGCAGAAGCTGTGGGTACATTCGGCTTTGGCGCACTTATGGTTGTGTTCAAACTGTTCGTTGTCTACATCGCTGCGATTCTGATCTTCGGCTTTGTTGCTTACCCGCTAATGATTCAAATCTTCACTAAGACTTCTGCTAAGAAGTTCCTAGTGGCAATGAAGAAGCCTCAAGCGGTTGCACTATCAACAGCATCTTCAATGGCGACACTGCCAGTAACAATGGAAACGGTAGAGAAAGAACTTGGCGTTCGTAACTCTACGGCTTCATTCGTTCTGCCACTTGGTGCGACGATCAACATGTCTGGTAACGCAATTTACTATGGCCTAGTTGCTATCTTCTTCGCACAGCTGTTCAACATCGACCTGTCTATGGGTGCTTACGTTGCTATCATCGTAACGTCTACGCTTGGCGCAGTTGGTCAAGCGGGTGTGCCAGGTCCTTCTTTCCTAGTGGTTGCGGTTCTTCTAGCAGCTGGTATCCCTATCGAAGGTCTACCTCTGTTGTTCGCTTTAGACCGTATCTTCGACATGATTCGTACTGCTCTAAACATCACTGGTGATGCTGCATGTGCAGTCATCGTTGATTCTCTAATCGAAGACGAAGCGAAAGAAGCTGAGCTACAAAAACAGCAAGCGTAATATTAAGCTTCAGTTTGATTGATAAATAAAACCGCCTTCATGAGGCGGTTTTTTTATTAGGTAATGATCGATATTGATTCGGTAAATCTTACCCTTGTCAGGCTAATTGATGAGTCCAAACGCACGAGGCAGAGCCAAACTAATTTCAGGAATAAAAGTAATGGCCAACAGTGTGACGATCAATACGGCACAAAACGGCATGATACTTCTTATAACGTTTTCAATCTTAGAGCCACTGACACTACAACCCACAAATAGCGCCGTACCAACGGGTGGCGTTGCAATGCCAATACATAAGTTGAAGATAATCATCATCGCGAAGTGAATTGGATGCATGCCTAAATGCTCAGCAATCGGCATAAAGATAGGGGTAAAGATCAATACGGCTGGCGTAAGGTCCATAAACATACCCACAATCAGTAGAATCAGGTTCATCAGAATAAAGATGATAATTGGATTGTCTGAAATAGAGAGCATCCAATCGCTGATCATGGTTGGTAGACCGGTAAACGCCATAGCCCATGACATGATGGTAGAAGCACCAATCAAAAACAGCATAATGCCAGTGACCTGAACGGTTTCTCTACAAATTATCGGGAAGTGTGCCCATTTGAGGGTTCGGTAACAGAGTGACAGTATAAAAGAGTAAAGAACCGCTATACATGCCCCTTCTGTTGCAGTGAAAACACCACCAATAATACCGCCAATAACCACTACAATAAGCCCTAAGCTGGGCGTTGCTTGCCAAACAATATTCAGCACATCTTTCGCTGTGAAGCCGTCATTGGCACTTGTTTTATAGCCTTTCTTTTTAGCGATGAAATAGGCGACGACCATACAACTTAAGCCCATTAGAATACCTGGGACATAACCTGCGATAAACAACGCCGCAACGGATGTTCCGCCCGATACTACTGAAAATACGATCAGTGAATTACTCGGCGGTATTAGTAAGCCTGCTGGGCAGGATGCAACGTTTACTGCTGTTGCTAAGTTTTTATCATAACCATCTTTTTCTAATTCAGGACCTAAGGTTTTACCAACCGCAGCCGCTGCTGCAACGGCTGATCCTGAAACCGCGCCAAACATCATATTGGCGAAGATGTTGACGTGAAAAAGTGAGCCCGGAATCCAACCAACCAAGAGCTTTGCAAGGTTGATGAGTCGACTCGCGATGCCACCTACATTCATTATATTCCCCGCGAGGATAAAGAAAGGGATGGCTAATAAACTGAAACTATCAATACCGGTAATGATTTTTTGACCCGCAGTAATACTGGCGACTTCAAACGGTAAGATGAAATACATGATGGTTAAAGATGACATGGCAATTGCAATCGCAATCGGCATGCTTATCGCGATCATGAATAAGAATAGGCCTAGCAGCCAAACACCAATGGACAAATCCATAATATAGAGTCCTTTTAAAACTTATTTTTTGTTGGGTTCACAAAAAAGATCAAACGTATTCATGACCAAATAAATGAGGATAATAACGGCTGAAATCGGCAATATTGAATACACCGTCGACATCGGTAATTGCAGTGCTGGAGAGAGTTGTTGTGTGGTTCTTCCCATTAGGGCGATGCCACCTTGAAGCATTGCTAGAAATACAAATGCGCCAGAAATGATATTGATGAGTACATGTAATGCGATATGTGCTTTACCCTTAAGATAACCATCCAATAACGTTATTGCTAAGTGTCCTTTGATACCGAATAAGTAGCTTGCTCCTAATAAGCCAAGCCATACCATCGCATAACGAGCAAGTTCATCAGTCCAGTTACTTGGATCATTCAAAACATAACGACTAAAGACCTGCCAAGTGACAGTAACGACAAGTAACATTAGTGCAAAAGAAGAGACAAAAAGAATCAGCCTATCAAGTAGGTTTCTGAAAGTTGCTAACATGGTGTGATACCTCAAAAAATTTTGCCTTAGCAAAGCCAAGGCAAAATTATATTTTCACTAAGACTGATTAAAGAGCTTCAATTTTTTCAATGAATGGAGCTAGTTTTGGATCTTTTTTCGCCTCATCAATCATAGGTTTAACAGCTGCACGGAAAGGGGCTTTATCAACTTCAACAAACGTGACACCTTCTTTCATTCCTTTCTCTTTGTTCATGTCATCTGTTGCATCCCAGATTTTGATCTGCTCTTCAAGAGACTCAGCAGCAGCTTCTTTTAAGATCTTTTGCTCTTCTGCCGTTAATGAACCCCATTTGTATTCTGAAATGATGATCACGTCAGGTGTCATCATGTGCTGGTCCATAGAGTAAAATTTGGCAACTTCGCTGTGTTTCATTTCAACTAAGCTAGAAATATTATTTTCAGCACCGTCAATTACGCCTTGTTGCAGCGCCGTGTATACCTCATTGAAAGGTACAGGCGTTGCTTTACCACCTAATAGGTTAACCATTTCCATCATGGTTGGAGAACCCGGAACTCGAACTTTCATACCAGCGAGATCAGCCGGTGAGTTAATGGCTTTTTTAGCGTAGAAGCTACGTGTGCCTGAGTCATAGAATGTAAGACCGATGAAGCCTTTACCTTCGCTTGAAAGCAGCATCTCTTGTGCAGCTTCACTTCGCATGAAGGTTCTCATATGTGGAACGTCACGGAATAAGAAAGGCAGTGCATTAACCTTAAACGTTGGTTCAAAAGATTCGGCTAACCCACCATTGATTTTGGCCATATCAATCGCGCCAGTAACAACTTGCTCCGCTTGGTCACGTTCAGAGCCTAATTGACCGTTTGGAAAGATCTTAATCGTAAGTTCACCATTCGATTTTTCTTTAACTTTATCAGCCATGATCACCATGCCTTGGTGAGCTGCGCTTTCTAATGACATTGCATGCCCTAACGTCAAAGTTTTTGCTTGAGCGCCAAATGCCATAAGAATTGAAGCCGCTGCAATCGTCAGTAGGTGTTTTTTCATGTTCTTCTCCAGAATCCATTTTGTAAGAGGTACAGTTTTTATATGCAACGCTATAGCTAAGTTTGAAATCTAACGTTCAATTGCACATCGCTCATAGCAGTAACGTTTCATTACAATATTCTTACCCTATGAATTTTGTATTACAATACTATATGTATATTTTGTGAACTAAGGTTTATCTATTGGCCTGAGAACCTAATTGATTGTGATACCAATCATATTTGGGACTAATTAGACCATTAATCAGTTCTACTTTGGATTTTTTTGTAATTTCGATTACTTTCAACTGCTTTAAGAACAATCTCTTAGTAAAAGAGTATCGATCTATTTATGTTATTTTAAGACATTAAATTCAGTTATGGAGCACGACAAAGAAGGTCTCCTCGCTCGAAAACGCGAGTCGTGAACAGTGCTTTGTGAGGTGATGAAGGCAAGGTTTTCGGTTGGATTTAGGTAACAAGAATAGATAAAGGCAATAGAGAGAAGCTTGAGAGGATGAATTGTTTGTAACAAAAATCCGAGAGCCTTACAGCCCTCGGATTTTTGTTTTTGGTGTTCTAATTTTTAGGCGTTAAACGAATTACAAATCAGCGCCATAGATATCAAACGTGAAGTACTTAGCGGCGATCTTGTCGTAAGTACCGTTTGCTCTGATCTCTTCAATCGCAGCATTGAATTGTTTCGCCAATTTTGAATCCTGCTTTCTTAATGCTAACGCCGTACCCTCACCGATGTAGGCTTTGTCGGTAACGGCTTTGCCTTTGAACTCAAAACCCTCGCCTTCTTTCTTATCTAAGAAAGCCAATGACAGTTGATCTGAGTTGCCGAAGGTTAGATCTAAGCGACCGTTTTGCAGATCCAGATACACTTCATCTTGCCCTGTGTAACGCTTAATGTTGGCAACACTACCAAACTTGTCGGTTACGTAGCGATCGTGAATCGTACCTTGCTGAACACCGATGGTTTTACCCGCTAAGCCTGCCTCATCAACGCTGAATTCTGCGCTTTTAGCAGCAACAAATACGGCTGGTGTTTGGTAGTACTTGTCAGTAAATAAGATTTTACGCTTACGCTCTTCGGTAATGCGCATCGAAGCCATGATCACATCCGACTTTCTTGCCAACAAACTTGGAATTAGCGAATCCCAGCTTTGTGAAACCCAAGTACAATCGAGTTTAGCTTGCTCACACAAAGCATCAGCTATCTCAATATCAAACCCGACAGGCACACCGTCGCTGTTTTTATAGTTGAATGGCGGATACGTAAAGTCCGACGCTAAACGGATTTCTTTCGCCTGTACCGTTGTACCAAGTAAAGCGGCCGCACAAGCGAGTCCTAGTATTATCTTTTTCATCATTGCCATCCTAGATATGATCTTTATCGAGTTGAGATTGAATTTCTTTATGTTGAGCTTGTTGAATTTGTTTGCCTTGTTGACTCTGTTCTAATTCGGTTTGGTAACGTGTTAGTGACGTTATCACTTCTAGCATGCTCTCTTGGCTACCAATACTGATTCGAACACAGTTACGCAAAGCCGGTTCATGGTTTTGGTTCCTTGTCACAATGCCGTCCTTCGCCAAGACACTGAACACTTGGTGCCCTGCTTTTTGACGCAGCAAAATGAAGTTTGTCGATGAAGGGTAAACAGACTCGATGAAATCAAACCGCGTTAGCTCACAAGCAAACCAGTTACGTAGTTCAACCAGCTTTTGCGTCGCGTCTTGCATCACTGAGACTCGTTCATCGGACAAAGCGTCTAGCACGATTTGAGATGAGCAATCTGGCATCGGATACGGTGGAATCAGCTTCGCGACATACTGCATCACATTTTGACTCGCTAAGATAAAACCACAACGAACCGCAGCCAGTCCAAATGCCTTAGACAAGGTGCGAATCACAACCAAATGTGGATAGCGTTCAATAAGACTAACGGCTGACGTTTGTGGTTCAAATTCGATATACGCTTCATCGACGACCACTAGCGACTTCCCAATCGTGCCTTCCAATACCTGAATCAAATCCGATTTAGGAATCACATTGCCCGTTGGATTGTTTGGTGAGCAAAGAAACACGATATTCGCCAGTTTTGCCTTATTCACAATATCAGCGACGTTCAGGCTAAAGTCTTCCTGCAATGGAGAGTCCAAGGTATTAATCGCCAATGCATCAGCGCAAAACTCATACATCGCATACGTTGGAGAGCAGATAAGTATGTTGTCGCACGCCGGTTTACAGAATGTTCTGATCAGCAAATCAATCGCTTCATCTGCTCCTCGAACGGCTAAGGTCTCGGCATCAGTTCCACAATAAGCTTGGTAAGCCTTGGCAATATCTTGCGGAAAAAAATCTGGATAACGGTTATAACTAGTCTCGTTTTGAAACAAAGCGCTTTCCAACTCGTTGGCATTTAACCAAACACGTCCGTCACCACCAATTCTTCTTGCCGATTGATAAGGTATTAATTTTTTTACAGCCTGAGGCACTAAGTTGTCAATAAATGATGTCAAAGAACTATCCCTTCCACTCAATCACAATGTCTTCACCACTTGCCTTCATATTCAAAATAGATGCGTTATACACATATTGAATCACAAATGATGAGTAAGTATTTGCATTCAAACAGAACACTATTGATAAATGAATCGAAATAATTACATAATAGCCATGATTAAAATTCATAGGTATAGACATGAATAACACGTTGCCTTCAACTAAAACCTTGCTCGCGTTTTTGTCTACGGCAAGGCACCTCAACTTTACACGCGCGGCACATGAGCTCAATGTTACGCAAGGTGCAGTGAGTCGTCAGGTATTGTCGTTTGAAGAAAGCCTTGGCTGTGATCTCTTCTATCGCCATGCTCGCGGATTGTCTTTAACGCCGAAAGGAGAAGAACTGGTTCCCCTGATACAAGGAACGATTCATCAGCTGCAATCGGCTCTAAATCAAGTGGCTAGCTCTCCGTCTAAGATCAAACTCAACGCACCGAGCTGTATTACCTCTTGGCTACTACCTAAGTTGATGTCTTTTCAGCAAGCCTATCCTGAAATTGATGTCGAACTGACGTCGACCATCAAGCACGTCTTCGAACCAAGCTTTGATCCGTTTGACGCCGTAATTACCTATGGTAAGAAGCCAAACCAACAATCGATTATCAGCCAATTATTGTTTAACGAGCAGCTAGCGCCCGTTTGCCAAGCACAAAGCATTACACAGAGCCATCTTGTCGACGACGCATCGACCATCATCAAGCCACACAAGCTTGCCCAATACACTTGGCTACACGCCAACAATGAGCAAAGTGATTGGCGACTTTGGTTAGAGCACATAGGCAGCCACGACCTTTCAAGCAAGAACAACCAACAATTCGCGACACTCGATCAAGCTATGAACGCCGCCATTCAAGGGTTTGGCATTGCCATAGGCGACATCACACTGGCCAAGCAAGATATTGATTTAGGTAGATTGGTAAAAGTGAGTGAAGGCAGTGTTTTCTCTGGAAATGGTTACTTCTTGCTGCAACCCAAGAATCGACAAAATACATCCTTATCTACGCTTGTTGATTGGCTCGTCGATTAGCGGCAATCATTGTTGGTAGGCCTCTTTATAAGCGGCAGGAGAGCGTCATAATGAGAATTTTTCCGTTCTCAAAATGAAACTATTTGATGTCTGTTTCGTATTGATTGTCAGAGAATAGAACGTACCTTCCTTTAACTATTTGAAAAGAAGTTCAATTCTATTTAGCCGGGAATTTATTCTGTTCCGTTGGAGAAAATGGCATTCGAGTTGCTTTGTCATAGATAACCCAACCAATATACAGCAGGTTGCACCAGTTTCACTGCAGCTTGTCACGGAGGATAGGCTATGACCTTACAAAGACATACGTATTACGGCTTGATTCACCATGGAATTAAAACCCTATTAATGGACAGAATTGGCCACTTCACAGAGCGTGAATATCACGAGTATCTCGACTTAACGACCGGTAAATCGACATGTTTTGCCATGAGTGAGCAAGAGCTCGAAAACACCTTAGACAGCTTAAAGAGCGAAGGTTACCTTGAAGATATCAAAAAGCTGATACCTCGCTATCAAACCTCGTCAATGCGATAACCTGCTTCAACTCTTTAAACACGATGAGTGGTTAGATTGAATTAATTGGCACCCAATTGTCTCGAGCTATTTAGCATCGAGACAGTTTTCGTTAGACTGTCAGCAACTCAACTAACTGGATAGTCAGTGTCTCATGAAACAAATTCTTGATTTCATTCCTCTCATTATTTTCTTTGCGCTTTATAAGATGTACGACATCTATACCGCGACCGGCGCTTTGATCGTTGCCTCTGCAGTTCAAATTATTTTGACTTATTTCATCTACAAGAAAGTCGAAAAAATGCAGGTCATCACCTTTCTAATGGTTGCCGTATTTGGTGGCATGACCATCTTCTTGCACGACGACAACTTCATTAAATGGAAAGTCACCATCGTTTACGCACTGTTTGCGATTGGCCTGACGGTCAGTCACATCATGGGCAAATCAGCGATTAAAGGTATGTTAGGCAAAGAGATCACACTGCCTGATTCGGTATGGGGCAAGATCAACTGGGCATGGACGCTGTTCTTTACCCTATGTGCCGTTCTCAACGTTTACGTTGCTTTCAGCCTACCGTTGGATGTTTGGGTCAACTTCAAAGTGTTTGGTCTACTCATCGCGACCTTGCTCTTCACCTTGCTCACTGGTGTTTATATCTATAAGCATCTACCAAAAGACCAGCAGAAAGAGTTAACGGATAAAAATACCGACGAGAAATAGCCCTTAGGGATGAGTCCTCATACCCTATTTGATACAATTATTATCAATATGCGATTGGCCAATGATACTCGTGATCATTGGCCGCTGATTATTTGTGTTCGGTGAAGACGTTAAAAATTGGACCACCACGAGTCTCGTAAACACATCTATTTTTATATAAAACAATCAATACCATTAAGAGTACGACAATGACTATTCAATCAACTTTGAACCCGATTGGTTCTTTACTTCTTCGCACATTAGCGATGCCTTCTGATACAAATGCAGCAGGCCAGATTTTCGGTGGTTGGATAATGTCACAGCTTGACCTTGCTGGCGGCATACTGGCAAAAGAGATATCTAACGGCAAGATAGTCACGGTTTCAGTATCGAGTATCGAGTTCAAACAGCCGGTTTCAGTAGGTGATGTGGTGTGCGTTTATGGTGACTGTACTAAAATTGGTCGTAGCTCGATGAATATCGACCTAGAAGTATGGGTTAAGCCTGTACTTGATCACGGCATCGGCGACCGTTACAAGGTGTGTGGCGCGACGTTCAATTACGTGGCAGTTGATGAAAGTGGCAAGCCTCGCTCTATCAATAAATAGGACTTTCGACAGCCCTATCGCACTGTAAGGTCTTTAGCCATTTCGATTAAAAATGCTAAAGACCTTCTCACTCTCCCGCACCAATTCACAATTTCTTATCATTAGTCCTTCCAATACCAATTAGTTCGCGTAAATTAGCAAGATAGCGAATTTAAACGCCCCAATTTAGTGAAGTAAAATAAGGATATCTCAATATGTGGTACGTGATTTTTTCTCAAGACGTCGAAAATTCATTAGAAAAACGCCTAAGTGTTCGCCCACAACATTTAGAACGCCTACAAACACTTCACGATGAAGGCCGACTGTTAACAGCAGGCCCAATGCCAGCCATTGACTCAGATAACCCTGGTGAAGCTGGCTTCACAGGTTCGACTGTGATTGCTGAGTTTAATTCTTTAGAAGATGCACAGACATGGGCAGACGCAGACCCGTACATTGATGCTGGCGTTTACCAAAATGTGATTGTAAAACCATTCAAGAAAGTATTTTAACGTGAAAAAATGGATTATTGGCTCACTGGCTTTAGCTCTGCTTGCAGGCTGTGCTTCAAGTGAGCAAGACGAACAAAGACAGCTAGAGATGATGGCGCAGCACCGAGCTGGCGTTTTATCTGCAGGCCTGCCGATTGAGTATGGCCCACTGTCGGTCATGCGCGTGCTAGCAAAAAACACGGTTATCGAAATCATGATGATCTACAACCAAGATGCAAAAGGTGCTAAGCCTTTAAACCAAGTTGTAGACATGAGTGTGAATAGCTACTGCACCAACTCTGAAGTGAGAGCAAACCTTGATATGGGCTTGGCTTACAACATCAAGATTCGCAACACTCGCGGACAACTGATGGTTGAGAAGTTGATCAGCAAAGAGACGTGTCAGAGCAGCAGCTAGATTCTAGCTCGAGATTCGAACAAGTATAAAACCAGAAGGCCTCGCAAATGCGAGGCCTTTGTTTTATGAAGCAATCAAAATCCTAAGCTGAATTATGCCTCGGTTGATTCCCACTCTTTACGCAGTGCTTTAGTTGCCGAAACTAAGTTAGTCAGCGCCGCTTCCGTCTCTGCCCAGTTCCGTGTCTTCAGCCCACAATCAGGGTTTGCCCACAAACGTTCCGCTGGAATTTTCTCTGCCGCTTTCTTAAGTAAATCAACAATCCACTCTTCTGACGGGATGTTTGGTGAGTGAATGTCATAAACGCCAGGTCCAATCGCATTCGGGTAGTTGAACTCTTCAAATGCTTTCAGCAGTTCCATGTTCGAGCGAGAAGTCTCAATGGTAATCACATCGGCATCTAGCGCGGCTACTGAATCAATGATCTCGTTGAACTCGCTGTAACACATGTGGGTATGAATCTGAGTTTCTGGTTTAGCACTTGCCGCTGAGATCTTAAAGGCATCGACCGCCCACTCTAGGTATTCTGCGTGGTCGCGCTTTTTCAATGGCAGACCTTCACGAATCGCTGGTTCATCGATTTGGATAATGTTGATGCCCGCGTCTTGCAAATCAGACACTTCATCTCGCAGCGCAAATGCCAATTGATTAGTGATCTCTTTGCGTGAAATGTCTTCACGTGGGAATGTCCAACATAAGATAGTGACTGGGCCTGTCAGCATCCCTTTCATCTGCTTCGAGGTCAGAGATTGGGCATAGGTCGACCATTCTACGGTCATCGGCTTCTCACGCTCTATATCCGCGACCACAATCGCCGGCTTCACGCAGCGTGAGCCATAGCTTTGTACCCAACCAAACTTAGTGGTTTGAAAGCCTGCTAGGTTTTCTGCAAAGTACTCCACCATGTCGTTACGTTCAGCTTCGCCATGAACAAGCACATCCAAATCCAGTGCTTCTTGACGTTTAACGGCATCCGCAATATGGCCTTTCAATGCAGTGTTATATTCCGCTTCACTCAGTTTGCCAGTGCGGTAAGCGCTACGTTGAACACGGATCTCGCCTGTCTGTGGGAATGAACCAATGGTTGTGGTTGGTAACAGCGGTAAGCCTAACACCTCAGACTGGTGCGCGGCACGTTCTGCGTATGGAGCAGTGCGCTCTGCTAGCGCTTTAGTTATCGTGTTAATACGAGCTTGAACTTGCGGCTTATTCACATGAGTTGCACTCTTGCGTGCAACAATCGGGTGGCTATACGTCTCACACGCTAAAATGGCATTTTGGTCGCCGTCTAACGCCGCACCCAATAAGCTCACCTCAGTGACTTTCTGTTTTGCAAAGGCAAACCAACTCTTCACTTCTTCGCTAAGCGTCTCTTCTAACTCAAGGTCGACTGGGCTATGCAGCAATGAACATGAACTTGCGACCCATAGTTTATCGCCTAGCTTTTCTTTCACTGGTTGCAGCAACTCAAGCTGCGCGGCTAAGTCTGCTCGCCAAACATTGCGTCCATTGATTGCACCCGCAGAAAGCACCCAATCTTCAGGTAGCTTATTCACCACTTGATCGAGTTGCTGCGGTGCGGCAGCCAAATCGATGTGTAAGCCGTTGACGGGCAGTTCCATGATTTTATCTAACGTGTCAGTCACAGAATCAAAGTACGTGGTAAGGAGTAGCTTCACATCACCTTGAATCACCTGATAAGCCAATTTGAATGAATCTGCCCACTTAGTCTCAAGTTCCAGAGAAAGGATAGGTTCATCGATTTGTACCCACTCAACGCCCAACTTGGCCAGTTTTGCCAGAATCGCTTGGTAAGCGGTAAGCAAGCGTGGAAGCAAAGTTAAACGGTCAAAGCCCTCTTCTACTTCCTTGCCGAGATATAAATAAGATAATGGGCCTAGAAGAACTGGCTTCACCTTATGCCCCGCTTTAATCGCTTCACTCACTTCGTCAAACAGTTGTGGCCAACTCACTTCAAAGGTGTCGTCTTTACTGAACTCAGGAACAATGTAGTGATAGTTAGTGTTGAACCACTTCGTCATATCTGATGCTGCTGCACCATCTTTATCGCTTTCAGAGCCGTGCTTAGCGCCACAACAAGTTGGCTGCCTTTGAGATTGTATTTGAGTTTGAGATTGACCGCGACCAACGCGGAACAAGGTATCTAAATCTGGGAAGGCTTTTTCACCTTCTGATCCACCAGCGTGACGCTCAGGTACATGACCTAGAAGTAACGTCGTTGTTAGAACATGGTCGTACCATGCGAAGTCACCCGCAGTTGCAAAGCTTAGATTCGCCTTAGCTTGTACATTCCAGTTACGATTTCTTAGTTCGCTACCGAGTTGCTTTAAATCTGATTGGTTAATCTCACCGCGCCAGTATTTTTCTAAAGTGAATTTGAGTTCGCGTTTTTCGCCGATACGTGGGTAGCCTAAAATATGCGTTGTCGTAGTCATGAACCTGTTCCTTATTCAATAATTTTTAGTGTTCGATCAAACTGCCTAGCTTATGGTTTAAGTTCTTCACAAGGCGTCTAGATGGCTAAACTATCTCCCTAATCTGAACGATGAACAACGTCCAAATATTCATCTTGTTTATTAAAAATATTCATCTTGAATAATCTAAAGCTGAAAAATTAGATCCATCTGGACATCTAGACGTTTACAAATGAAAGAAAAGCCCGTAGGGTGATTATTAAGAAATATTGAATTGGCTTAGGGAATATGAGGAAAACTCATGATAGAGCTTAAACACCTTCGAACATTGACTACCTTAAGAGACAGCGGCTCGCTAACAGCGACGGCAACTTCTCTTCACTTGACTCAGTCGGCGCTTTCTCACCAACTGAAAGACCTTGAGGCGCGTATCGGTGGTCAGCTTTTCCTACGTAAAACTAGACCAGTTAAGTTCACCTCTGAAGGTGAGATTTTGCTTAGGCTTGCCGATGAGATACAGCCAAGAATAGCTAAAGCGGAGAACGAACTCGCGAGCCTGAAAGAGGATGTGAATGGTCGTTTGCACATGGCGATTGAATGTCACTCATGCTTCCAATGGTTAATGCCTGCTTTGAAGGAATATCAAGTGGCTTGGCCAAGCGTAACGCTAGATTTCTCGTCAGGCTTTGGGTTTGAGCCGCTACCGGCATTAATGGCTGGTGAATTGGACTTGGTGATCACTTCAGATATACAGCCTCGTTCTGAAGTTCATTACGAGCCGCTTTTCGATTTTGAGATGCGTCTTATCACCGCGATCAACTCGCCTTTGGCCGATAAAGCGAGCATTGATCCGCAAGATCTTAGCGAGATCACCATGCTCTCCTATCCTGTTCAAAAACAACGTTTAGACGTCGTGAAACACTTTTTGCAGCCTGCAGGCGTAGAACCTAAGAAGTGGAAACAAGCAGACAACACCTTGATGTTGGTGCAAATGGTATCGGCGGGTTTAGGTGTGGCGGCATTACCCAACTGGGCGATCAGTGAGTTCTCAAGACAAGGTTTGATAGCAAGCAAGCCGTTAGGTAAAGGGCTTTCAAGAAGACTGTTTGCAGCGGTAAGAAACTCAGAAAAAGACAAACGTTACCTGCAGGCTTTCTTTAGCACAGCAAGACAGCAAAGTAAGAGTCACTTAGATGGTATTGAGGTCGTTTAAGAGGTTCATTATTGGGCTAGCTTAAGACTTTGTTAAATCGGATAGGCAAACGCCAGAAACAAAAAAAGTCACAGATAATCTGTGACTTTTTAGTTTCAGTATCGATGATTTTCGATATCTGTTGATTCGCGAAAATAGACTATCTTGGATAAGACTTAAACTGGTTAGTCAATGGGTCGTATTGATAGCCAAGCATATCGAGCTTGCCCACGACACTTTCTATATCCATTTCATACATACTGATCAGCTCTTCAAAGCTATCGCACTCTAGGCGAAGTTTCTCATTCACGATTCCCAGCAAGATAATGCTATCGAAACCTTTGACGTTGCTTAAATCCATCTCGTACTCCTTACGAACACACCGACTAAAATTAAGTTTAGAACGCTTACCAAGGCCATGCTAAAAAACTGATCACACTTCTTAAAGAGAATGCGTGATTAATGAGCACACGTAATTAATGAAAGTGCGCGATTAAAGTGCCCACACTGGCGTTAAACCCACAGCCGCAGCCAATAACATCAGTAACGAAACCGTCAGTTGAAGTTTTTCCGGGGTTTTAACGAACAGTAGATGCCAACACCACACCACGATAGCTGAGATTAGAAAAGCAAAGCTGAACAGTAGCGTTGAAATCACTGGTTCTAGTTGAGCTTCAGACAAAGAATAGACACTCACGACTGTTGCCAAAACCACCAACATGCCCGTCAAAACACCAACAACAGGCAGAACACGGTGAAATGCCTGTAAGCGTGTTCTTGCAATCGTCAGCAGTAAATGGCCAAACGCTGAGCCTAACAGTGCCACTAGCAATACAGTAGTTATGATGCCGACAGTAGTTGCTTGTTCAGTCGCTTGAATAGCCACGTAAGACAATGCCAAACCACAAGCTAAGTACATCACCCAAATAGGGCCGGAATCACGTGTCTTCTTGGTTTGAACTTGAGAATAGAAATAAAAGATCGCAAACACGACCAGAAAGGCTTCAATTTTTACTGAAGCGACGGCAAGCCACAGCACGCCAATCGCAGGTAACATCTTGTGGATCCGACCACGCTGCCCCGGACAAATATCCCCTTTCACCAAGATGAGGGTTAAGATCAGTTGGGCTCCTAAAAGCATCGGAGCAAATTGTACTAATAACGTTTCGACCATTGTGGATCTACTTCTTCAGACTTATTTTCGCGAATAATATCAAAAACTGCTGCGAACACTAATCAAAATCACAAATTAGCGACGTTATTCAAGGCTTCAACTATGCTGTTGTATGGTTCTTTTGTCGCCATTTACCGTAAAAAGACGAAAGACACCAGAACTAACAGGGGCATGTTCTACTGGCTAGTCTAGGCTCATGCCGCTATAATTCCCGCCTCAAAAATCAGAGGTTGAAATATGTACAGCGATATCACTCCTATTCACGAACACAAAAAATACTGGGCCGAGTGCTACGGAACTGCACCCTTTTTGCCTACCAGTAGAAAGGAGATGGATGCTCTTGGATGGGATAGCTGTGACATTATTATTGTAACTGGTGACGCTTATGTCGATCACCCGAGCTTTGGTATGGCTATCATCGGCCGTCTGCTTGAAGCTCAAGGTTTCCGCGTGGGCATTATTGCTCAACCAAAGTGGGACAATAAAGATGCCTTCATGAAGCTAGGTAAACCTAACCTATTCTTCGGCATCACAGCGGGTAACATGGACTCCATGATCAACCGCTACACCTCTGATCGCAAATTACGTCACGATGATGCTTATACTCCGAACAATGAAGGTGGCAAGCGTCCTGATCGTGCAACTCTGGTTTATTCTCAACGTTGTCGTGAAGCTTACAAAGGCACGCCAATCGTGCTTGGTGGTATTGAAGCGAGCTTACGTCGTGTAGCTCACTACGACTACTGGTCAGATAAAGTTCGACGCTCTGTATTGTTTGATGCAAAAGCTGACATTCTTCTTTTTGGTAACGCTGAGCGTGCACTGGTTGAAGTAGCACACCGCATTGCCGATGGTGAAGACATGTCTACGCTGACCAATATCCGCGGTACTGCTATCAATCTTCCTGCGGCCCCTGAAGGCTTCAAGATCATTGACTCTTCTCGTATCGAAAAGCCGAACAAAGCGTATGTTCCGGTTAACCCGTACGAAGTTGAAACTCAATGTGATACCAAGAAAGACGAAAAAGAAGAAGTAAAAGCGCAACCTATTACTATTCGCCCTTCTCGTCACGATGCAAAAACTACAGCGGTTCGTATCCCAGGTTACGAAAAGCTAAACAATGACCGTATTCTTTACGCTCACGCTAGTCGTATTCTGCACCTTGAGACAAACCCGTACTCAGGTCGTGCTCTGATTCAACGTCACGGTGATCGCGAGCTTTGGATTAACCAAGCGCCTATTCCATTGACCACAGAAGAGATGGACTACGTGTTTGGCCTTGCGTACAAGCGTGTTCCGCACCCGATGTACGGTAAAGCGAAAATCCCAGCATACGACATGATCAAAACCTCGGTTAACATCATGCGTGGTTGTTTTGGTGGTTGTTCTTTCTGTTCAATCACAGAGCACGAAGGTCGCATCATTCAGAACCGTTCGAAAGAATCTATCTTGGATGAGATCGAAGACATTAAAGATAAAGTACCGGGCTTCACAGGTACTATTTCTGACTTGGGCGGCCCAACGGCGAACATGTACCGTTTAGGTTGTTCAGATCCAAAAGCTGAAATTAACTGTCGTCGTCCATCATGTGTGTTCCCGAAAATCTGTGAAAAGCTAAACACAGACCATCAACACACTATCGACCTGTACCGCTCTGCGAGAAAAGTACCGGGTGTTAAGAAGATCATGATCGCTTCTGGTGTACGTTACGACTTAGCGATTGAATCTCCAGAATACGTTCGTGAGCTTGTGACTCACCACGTTGGTGGTTACTTGAAGATTGCTCCAGAGCATACTGAAAAAGGCCCACTGGATCTGATGATGAAGCCGGGCATGGGCACTTACGATCGTTTCAAAGAGATGTTCGAGAAGTACAGCGCTGAAGCCGGTAAGAAACAGTACTTAATTCCTTACTTTATCTCTGCTCACCCGGGCACAGAAGATGAAGACATGCTTAACCTTGCAATGTGGCTGAAAAAGCACAACTACGAGTGTGACCAAGTACAGAACTTCTACCCATCGCCAATGTGTAATGCAACGTCGATGTACTACTCAGAGACTAACCCTCTGAAACGCGTGAAATATAAGAAGCGTGAAGATGTTCCTGTGCCGAAAGGTGATCGTCAACGTCGTCTGCATAAAGCACTGCTTCGTTACCACGATCCTGAAAACTGGAAAATCATCCGTGAAGCACTGATCAGCATGGGTAAACAGCACCTAATTGGTGACAAAGCAAACTGCCTAGTACCAGCAGAAGACTTTGATGCACAAACACCGGCACAACGTCGTAAGTCTGGTCGTCACGGTTCACAACGCTTTGCGACTAAGCACAGTAAATCTCAGCCAGGTCTTGGTGGCGAAAGCCCACGTAACCACTCTGGTAAGAAACCGGGTGGCAAGAAGCCGAATGGTAACGGCAACGGTAGCCAAGGTAATGCTAACCAAGGTGGCGGTAATGGCAATGCTCGTAAACCAGCGACTGGCTTCATTAAGAAAGGTCCTGGTGGTCAGCAATCACAAGGTAATGGCGGCGGAAATGGCAAACCAAACCGTAACAAAGCGGGCAATGGTCAAGGTGGCAAACCTGCAAGTAACGGCAAGAACCGCCAGCGCGCAGCACAACGCTAATATCGCGAACCGATTGACTTCGCTATCGTAAAAACACAAAGCGCAGCTATTTAGCTGCGCTTTTTTGTGTCTGTTACAAGATAGCCTAACGAGCAAACACCCAATACTGACTAAGCAAATAGTTACTGACCATGCCCACCAAGATGCCAACCGCCATTGCGATAAACACTGCCCCAGTAAATGCAGGCAGCAATTCAGTCATCAACTTAAAGCACAGCAAATTAGGTATCGCCGATATTGATGCAGAGAACATGAACTTTTGCCATTGAATCAGCTTTTCGGACCAATTCCCCTGCCCTTTGAATTCAAAGGTCAACACTCGATTTCCAAACCAGGTTGTCGTTGCTGCAACGATGAAAGAGCCAATTCGAGCACTCATTAACGGCAGCCCAATAACGTAATGCAGCAACGCAAACACGGCACAATCGACAACAAAGCCACCCGACCCCACCATAGCGAATTTAATCATCTTATGATGAGGTTGTAGTTTTTGGTTTAGCACGTCGAACTTGTGGCTAAACAGTCTCGATGACGAGTTAAAATTGAACATCGCCATCACTTCGAATATGGCTCAACGATAGATTTGGTTTGATGTTTTGGCTATGACAACTAAATAGAGCGCGCTTGATCTTCACCGTCGGCTCTAAAATACAGGTCAACACATTGTCTTTAATCTTGGTTTCCACTTCCGCTCTTTTACCAATCAGATAGAACTTGTCGATACCATCTAACTGTTTAACATCAAGTAGCTTTTTCGCTTGTCCATGACTGTAAAATTGCCCAGAGAACGGTCGTTTACCGATGTAAAAGCTCGGCGCTTCATCCGTGATCTGCTCGAAGATAATACGGTCACTTTTCTCGTTCGCTTTGCCTAGGTTGAGGTAGACCATCGCAATCATTAACAGCACAGGTAGCACCAAAGCCACACTCGAGAACCACTTCTTATCTTTTTCTACCACAAGCGTTGCCACCAGCAAGCCAAGGGCTGGAATACCCGGTAGGACGTAAGCTGGAAGAATATTACCCGCCATAGTGAAAAGAATTAGAGGAGAGACCAACCAACACACAAGGAATGAAAACAACCCACTATGTTCAGCGTTAACTTCTGCGATTTTCTTACGACGGGCGAAAGTCAAAATAGGCAACACAATCGACCACGGCGCAGCCGCTTGAATCCAGAAAATCCAAATCATGCCTCTTGCTTGGTCATGGGCAGAACCGTATAAATCGCCCTCCCAACCACTCACAACAAAACGCTTAAAGTGCTCGCCAACAATAAAGTAATCAATAAAACCCGGTGTTGCCATTTCAGCCATGATGTACCACGGCAAAGCAATCGCTAGCATCACGCCTAAGCCTGACAACAGTGGAAAGCGTTGCCATAACACTTTAAAAGCGCCAAAAAATCCATGTTGCAATACTAACCAAGGGAAAACTGCGATACCCATAATCACAATCGCTACCGGCCCTTTTGCCAGCAAGCCTAGTGCTAAGCCAATGAAACCGACATAGCCCCAAGACCGATTAGTCTTCGCGCTCCCTTCTCCCTTCGAACCCTCTCCTCCTAACCAACATAGGTAGAAACCTAACATGGCTATGGTCATCGCTAACGTTAATGCCATGTCAGTCATAACAGCACCCGCCGCGATAGAGAAAATCCCACATGTCGCCAATACCACGGCCGCCACCAAGGCACTTTGTCCGGTGCGCTTAGCCATGTACGCAACCAACAAAATCGTCGCAAAACCTGCTAACCAGTGTGGCGCACGCACAGCAAACTCACTCAAACCAAACAGCTCAATGCCAATCGCGCTCATCCAGGTAAACATCGGAGGCTTACCCCAGAAAGGGATGCCGTAATCAAATTGAGGGGTTAACCAATTGCCGGTTTCTACCATCAAGCGAGCCATCTCACCGTAGCGCGCTTCCGTAGTGTCCATTAAAGGGTATGTCGCCAGAGATAAGAGCCTTAGAACCAATGCAAAAGCCAACAAATACCATAGGTGCGTTCGGTTCAGGTTCAGGCTCATGCTGACTCCTCTAATTTAAAATGTGTTTTTAATGCCGGTGTATCGACCACCGATTGGATCAGATACAAAGGACGATTCTTGGTTTCAATGAAAATACGACCTATGTACTCTCCCATTAAACCAATACACAACAGTTGGATACCGCCAAGAGCAAGCTGTACGACCATCATTGACGGATAGCCCGTGATGGGCTCACCAAACATCATGGTTTTGAACACGATGAAGACGCCATACACGAAAGCAGTAAGTGCCACTAAGCCACCAACGGCCGTCGCAATACGCAGTGGGCGGATAGAGAATGAAGTGATGCCATCCATCGCCAAGCCAACCAGCTTCAAGTAGTTCCACTTGGTCTCACCACAAAAGCGCGCGTCGCGCTTAAACTGAATCGTTGCTTGCCTAAAACCCGGCCATGAGAAAATACCTTTCATGTAGCGATTACGTTCAGGAAGTTGATTGATATGGTCGACGACTTCACGGCTCAACAGTCTGAAATCACCGACATTTTCAGGAACATCGATTTTCGCAGCCACATTCATGACTTTGTAAAAGCTCGCCGCTGAAAACTTCTTAAACCACGTTTCACCATCACGCTGGCTGCGCTGCATATTCACAACGTCATAGCCTTCGCGCCACTTGGCAACCATTTGTGGGATCAGCTCCGGCGGATCTTGCAGGTCTGCGTCTAACAAGATCACCGCTTGTCCTCGGCAATGCTCAAGGCCAGCACTCATGGCTGACTCTTTACCAAAGTTACGGCTTAAACCAATCACCGAGATTGAGCTGTTGATTGAAGTGAATGAACTCACCAAGTCCAAGCTGTTGTCTTTGCTGCCATCGTCGACATAAACAATCTCACTCGTGATCGGTAAGCTATCAAGCACCTTGGTAAGGCGAGAGTGGAACTCTTCCAATACCTCTTGTTCATCGTAAAAAGGCACAATGATAGACAAAGAGACCGCAGGATTGATCTGCGATGTAGATATCTTAGGGCGGCTAATATGAAGTTCAGACATAATACGTTCTTCTATTTTTTAATCTGAAGCCAATCTACCCTCCCATAAGTGAAAGTTATGTTATTGACATATTTTTCACGCTCACTCAGGATAATGTTACTGTCTATTTCTGTATGAGAATCAAAATGAAACGAGTTCTATTAGTCGAAGATAACCGTGAAATTGCAGGTGTCTTGTTTGATTATTTTGAGTGTATTGGCATGGAACTCGATTACGCAGACAACGGTGAACTTGGCCTACAACTCGCGTTGGAAAACTCATTTGATATCATCATATTGGATCTAATGTTACCGAGAATGGACGGCCTAACGGTTTGTAATAAACTGCGAGACCAAGGTAACGCGACACCTATTTTGATGCTGACCGCCTTAGATAGCCGAGAAGATATGCTGAAAGGCTTTGAACACGGTGCCGATGATTACCTCACCAAGCCATTTGATTTGGATATTCTAGAGGCAAGAATGAACGCGTTAGTCCGTCGTTACCGCGGAAAAGTCGCCTCTTCAAAACTTCAGTTCGATGAACTCACCATCGACCAAAAAACCCGTAAAGCTTACCGCCAAGATAAACTACTAGCGCTCAATCCAACCACTTACACCATACTTGAGATGCTGTGCCAAAGCGCACCTGAAGTAGTCACTCGTGAAGCTATTTCCTACAAGTTATGGGAAGAAAACGAGCCCAACAATGATGTGTTGCGCAGTCACATTTATCAGTTACGTAATCAACTCGACAAGCCTTTTGACACTCAGATGTTAATTACGGTGCCTAAAGTTGGCTTCCGATTGGAGCCATCGAATTGATTTCAAATGTTCTTACAAGCACAAAAACCCTAACGGGCCGCTTAGCGGTTTTCTTTGGGTTAATGGCCGTAATTGTGTCGGCATTTGTCTATGTGGTATTTATCACAGCCCTGTACTTGTCGGAAGACCGCGTGGGTGAAAGACGCATCCTAATTGACCGCAACTATGCAGTCGGGTTATTCCAGTCAGGCGAAAGTGGAGAGCTTCGTATTGATGACCTGACTATCGCTTACAACGATCTTTCCTATCTACCGAAAAAGTATTTAAAGTATATTGAAGGCAAAGAAAATTTCATTGGTGAGGTCGGTGAAGATCCAGAATCTCGCATGGTCTATGTAGGCGAGTATACTCATGAAGGTAGAACTCACCCTATTGTTCTGCTTTCTGAAATAGACCGTGTCGAGCTTAGTGTCTTTGAGCTCGTTTATGCCACCACATTTGTATTAGCCCTTCTCTCTATTCTAATATTCAGCTTCGGAGCTCTGCTCTATCGGTTGTCTAAACGGCTAATTGAGCCCTTCAACTCCCTGTCTGAACAGCTTGAATCCAATAAGCTCAATCTAAACGAAGAATTTGGAGTGAATGACGATGCGGCGGTGGAGTTTCGTCAGTTGACGGATCAACTCAATCAATACAGAAGAGAAATCAATTCTCTAGTAAAACGCGAGCAAGCTTTCGCACGCTACTCAAGTCATGAACTAAGAACTCCGTTGACTGTTGCTCGTGGTGCCAACAAACTGTTACTGAGAAGCGAAACAACCGAATTTCAATCTCGTCAGGTTGAACGTATTGATGAAGCCATTGTTCAAATGTCTGAAATGGTCGATGCACTGCTTGGTCTCGTTCGCTATGAAAGAAACAGTGACGATGCACCGCTACGTTTATTCAGCCAGCAAGAGCTAGAGACTATCGTTTCTAAAAATTCGTTGCAGGCTGACGAGAAGGAAGTCGCGATAACCTTACAAGTTCAATCAGAACCCACAATTCAGGCCACCAGCGCGATAATGAATATGTTGGTCGGTAACTTGTTAAGAAACGCGATTGCAGCCACTAATAGCGGTACAGTAACTATTACCCTTTCTCAAGACAGTCTTATTATTGAAGACCAAGGCGAAGGCCTGCAGGAGCAATACAACCCGAATGGACACGGGCTAGGTTTGTTGATTGTCGATGACTTGTGTCAGCGTTTTCATTGGGACTTTGAATTGTTTAATCGCAGCTGTGGTGGATGCACAGCCAAGATCACCTTTCAAGCCGATTCATCCGCGTCAATATCGAACGAAAACTTGATTTAGTTGGTTTACAGCCGCCTCTGGCTACTAGATACTCGTCCGTCCTATTTGATTTAAAAATGCTGGCTCTTGAGTCAGCATTTTGTCTAAGTGCGATGAAACTAAATAATAGCCCTGTAACTCAACATCAATACAACGACCACACCTTTTTCTTAAAGCGTGACGATCAGCTTCATTCCCACTTTTGCGGCAACAAAGCCAGAAAGTTCATGAAGCTACTGGAAGACGAGCACCCAAGCACTACCACCCTAATAAGCTATGGTTCCGCTCAAGCCAACTCATTGTTCTCGCTCGCCGCACTTGCAAAAATCAAAGGTTGGACGCTTGAGTTCTACGTCGACCACCTGCCTCAATGGCTACAAGAACGCCCACTCGGCAACTACCGTGGCGCTATCGACCTTGGGGCTGAGGTTATTTCAGTCAAAGAAACAGGCTCTGAACTTCATCCACAGACGTATATTGAGCAAGTCAGACAGCCTGACTCACAATGCATTGTGTTACCAGAAGGTGGACGCTCTCAGCTTTCTGAATATGGCGTAAAACAACTGGCGATGGAAATACTGAGCTGGACTCGCTTTGAAAACCAATACGATTTTGTTGTGGCACTGCCAGCAGGCACAGGCGCCACGGCTCTGTATCTACATAAGCATTTAAAACTACACAACATCCCGGTATTAACCTGTGCATGTGTTGGCGGCAGTGATTACCTAACGCAACAGTTCAACGAGCTTGGCGAAACCGATCACCCGCAGATATTACCGCTTAAAGCCAAACACCACTTTGGTAAGTTGTACCAGCAGGACTATCAAACTTGGTTGGCTCTACAAGAACAAACTGATATTGAATTCGACCTGCTCTACGACCCATTAATGTGGCAATGCTTAGAACAATGGCAAGAAGATAACCCAACCAAAACTGTCATCTATATCCATCAAGGTGGTATCTTAGGTAATGAGTCGATGTTGCCGCGCTATCAACGTAAGTACCCAGAACTTCGAAGTAGTCACACCGCTGATAACGCTACTTGGTAGTAATCCGTTCTTTTCTACTCTAATGCCCCGCGTTTCTGCGAACTGAGAATTTCTCAGCGCATCATGAACAGCCATCGCACTCCCTTTCGATGGCTGTTTATCAGTAATAGCCACCTGCTATCCCTGCCAGACATTTCAAGTTAGAGACAGAAATCTGGCGAGAATCATCGCGTTATCTATACTTTCGATTGGAACGTCAATTGTCATCGAAAGGAATTACGCATGCGAAAACTCACTACGCTCGGCCTGTTTTCAGTTTTACTGCCCTTCTCTGCGATATCAGGAGAAAACGTCACTTACCAAGTCGATGGGATGGATTACGAAGGTTATTGGAGTGAAGCCAGTGACCAAGCGCCTTTGGTACTGCTAATACACGATTGGGATGGCTTAACCGATTACGAAAAGAAACGTTCTGAGATGCTCAACGAACTCGGTTACAACGTGTTCGCCATCGACCTATTTGGTAAAGGCATTCGCCCTACGGAAGTGAAAGATAAAAAGCAACATACAGGCGAGCTGTATAAAGACAGAGAAAAAATGCGTACGTTGCTCAACGCTGGTGCCATGGAAGCGAAAAGACTTGGCGGCAACTTAGATAACAACGTAATGATGGGATACTGTTTCGGCGGAGCCGCTGTATTGGAAGCCGCTCGTGCGGGCATTCCTTCGAAGGCTTATGTCACCTTCCATGGCGGTTTATCAACACCAAAAGGTCAAGACTACTCGCAGACTAAAGCTCCCGTAGTCGTGTTCCACGGCACGGCTGATGCCATGATTTCAATGCACGACTTTGGAAGCCTCGCCGCTCAACTTGAATCAACCAAAGTTCCGCATGAGATGATCACTTATAGTGGTGCGCCACACGCCTTCACAGTATTCGGATCGAATAACTATCAACATGAAGCTGACCAAAAATCATGGCAACGCTTTACTCAGTTGTTAAGTTCGGTATCTCGTTAACTTTCAATCTAGGTAACAGCCCAACGGCAGCCTGTTACCTAATTCGTACTAATTATTAGCGAGTATTTCTTTAAATTTGGTGTTCGTCACTCAAAAAGAAAGCGCTTTCTTGTAGTGTGTCTCTATTATCAATCAGGCACTCTGAATCAGATATGCTTTTTTAACTGTGAGAAATTATGAAATATTTAGCAATTCTACCAGCGGTATTCGCACTAAGCGCCTGTTCAACAGTGACAGAGTCACCGGTTAGCTACCACAAAACTTCTCCGGGGCTAGAGTCACTACAGAACAACGAAAACTGCTGTGAAAACCTGAGTACAATTCAATATCAAAGCGTTACGAACCCAGAAGAAACATCTGTTTCGATCACCACAGCAAGCCCTAAGATCGAGTTCAAATCGGGCCGATCCTTTGCTGGAGGGCTAAAGCTTCCTGCAACACTAGATGCTATTCGTTTTTCAGTGACTTCAAATGCTAGTTATTCAGCATTCGTTCCGTCACTTTTAGTCTTAGACAAAAATTACCAGCCGCTAGATGTCATTGGCAATGAAAGTATTAAGTACCAACCACTTAGCCTGCTTGATGGTGCACAATATGGCGCGCAAATCGAACTGCAAGAACGTTACTTAAACGGCGAGGCTCCTGCTTACTTGGTCGTATTCACAACCAGCGAAGCACTCGCGGAAACAACTCCTGTCGAAAAACCAAGTGATATGGCGATACGTTCTGGTGATATCCAGGCAAACATCGCTCATAACACGGACTACGCCATCCCTCATTCTGCAATCGGGAAAGTCTCCTTTGATTTTAAATTCACAGCGGTAACCACCGTTGTTGAAGAACAAAACCGTCAAAAGCGAGTTCAACAAATTATTCCAGAATCAACCGTAGCCCAATCAGATTTATTAACGGAAAATACACTGAATAAGAAAGAGGTTTATCAAACTCTTATAGAAAACTCGGTTTCATCTGGAGATTTTAGTGCAGCACTGACTTACGTTGAAGAATCTGAGCGATTAGGAATCGAAGGGATGCGAAACTCCTTTGTTGACGCGATGAAGCAATATCAAAAAGCACAATAACTCAACCTCAAAGTAGTCGTTTATTTTCTCTCACTTTACCTCTTTTTTGAGCAACGAGAGTTAAATAAACGACTGTTATCCCTTAGCCCTATTCAGGCATAAACGAAAATACTAATTGCTCCAATTCTAAGCCTAATTTGATGAATTCAATATCCAAAGAATAAAAGCCTTTATCAAGCTTAACGGAGAGCCCCTCAACTGAAACTGTCTCGCCATTAGTACCATTCACTGATAGAGACATCGCGTACACGTTATTGAGACTTAAACTACACGCAGATTGAGCCAAAGTGCCACTATCGTAGTTAACAATACCTGCACATCGATACACACCAGCCTGTTTAACTTCCAAAACAATGCTACGGTTTTCTCTGATATTAAGTGGTAATACTATTGCATGTTGCTCTGCCGTCAGAGAGCAAAAGTCTCCATCAGTTTTACTCTGTTGTTTATTAAGATTTTGGGTCGCCTCAAAGCTCTTAACTGGATCAAAAGCGACTAATGGGCGACCCATTGCTGGAGAGTCCATAATAAAACGACAAATATTCATCGCGCTTCGTTGCAACTCCCCTAAGCTCAACGTTCCGTTTTCAAGCGCCTGTAACGTATCGTCATTCGACACGTTATTTTCCGCACCATCATGCTCAACAACCATATAAAGATCATTTTGAGAGCGAAGCATAAAGGATGTGTAACTTCGACTTTCAGAGCCACCTTTGATTGGGTCATTCATTTTTGCCCACCAATCCGTCATCACTATCCCTTTATAACCCCACTCCCCACGAAGAATCGTAGTATTGAGGTCGTAATTGGATGCAGCCCAGTGACCATTAATAGGGTTGTAGGAGGTCATAACACTCGAAGCTCCTCCTTGTTTTACCGCTATTTCAAAAGGCTTCAGATGAATCTCACGAAGTGCTCTTTGAGATATAACACTATCAACATCAAACCGTGACGTTTCTTGATCATTCGCCACCAAATGCTTGATTGTGCCAGATACTCCTGCAGCTTTAAGACCAAGAGTTTGAGATGCAGCTATTACCCCTGAGAGAAATGGATCTTCTGAGAAATACTCAAAATTTCGACCATTCAAAGGGTGGCGGTGGATGTTAATCCCAGGACCAAGCAACGTATCAATATGATTGGCTTGCATCTCTTTCCCCACTAAATGAAATAGTTTCTCATTCAGTTCTGGGTTCCATGTACAGCCTAATAATGTACCAATTGGGACTTGAGATGCTTTATGTCCGCTGTCCATTCGGATACCAGACGGACCATCAGCAGCTGCAACGACAGGGATACCTAAATCAAATAAGCTCGGCGAAACACCCCCAAAAGCAGCAGCAGTACCTGGCGTCACCTTAGGGCTGCACATACCTTCCCCACGAACAATTGTCGCTAACTGCTTTACGGTCATTTGCGAGATAAATTCGTCAATGTTCGCTCGCCCCTGCTTAACATCCAGTAAACGAATGCCCGTATCTTCACCAAGAGGAATAGAGCTTGGAAGCTCACTCAGAATACGTTTACTCAAATCAATAGTTCGCAGCGGCACAGATTCGTAATCGCAACTGTAAACACCATTTTCCTCGTTGCCTTTTGGGATCAACCTACTAAATCCGGTGACAGGAGCAAGTGCTTCCGTTAATTGCTCAACAACTAACAGCTCTTCTATTTTAACGCTCTCACTAACAAGCTTTGCCTGGCGAACACTTCCTCCTAGATAAAAGTGATATTCTCCAGCTTCAAGTACGTAACTATTTGGGTGTCCCGTTTTACCGGAGTCATCAAATGATGCGAAGGAAGATAGAGGACATGAAATAGTCAAACACACCGTATCTTGCGGGTCCAAGGTCGGTGTTTTCACAAAACCGATCAGTGCTCGTGAAGGCTTACCAAGGTGACCTTGAGGCGATTCAACATACAGTTGAACCACATCCTTACCACTGTATTTCTCGCCTATGTTTTTAACTTCAATATCGAAGACCAACTCTTGTTCAGAGCCGGAACCAAGAGTCGTCAATGCATTTAATTTATTGGAAAAGCGGGTGTAGGACAGCCCAAAACCAAACTCAAATTGAACAGCTTTAGGATTGAAAGTTTCAAAATACCGATACCCGACATAGATATCCTCTTGGTACAGATTACGCTCTTTATTTCCGAAGCTAGCGCTGGAAGGATAATCAGATAAAGAGTGCGCAATAGTGTCGGTCAAACGTCCACTCGGGCTAACATCACCTGATAAAACATCAGCTAAAGCATGCCCACCTTCCATACCTGCGGCCCAACTATACAGAACAGCCTTAATCGCAGCAGAACCTTTAAGTGAACTTGTCCATGACATATCGATTATGTTGGTCACGTTCAGTATCACAATGACATCATCAAAATATTCTGTCACTTTCTCCAACATTTGTATTTCTAGCGCGGTTAAATTGTAACTGCCTTGCTGCTGTGCATTATCTTGATCTTCACCCGCCGTTCGACCGATAAAAATAACGGCTTTGTTAGATTTGGCAACGGCATCCATCACAACTGAATTTGAAAGAGGCATTTCATCTTGAAACCAAGGTTCTGCTGCCCAACCACCTCCTCCGTCATTGAACGGGTTGTCCTTGACCCAACGTTTGTATACCTCCACCAAACTGAGATTAAGATTGATGTTTGGATTCTCATACAAGCCCTGTAATGCATTAACGGAATAAGGGACATTCACAGCTCCACCAGATCCAGTGCCACTACGGTAGGTATCAATCTGACAGCGACCAAAAAGAGACACCGTATCACTAGCCTGCAATGGCAATATTGAATCACTATTTTTTAGTAGCACAATGCCCTCAGTAGCCGCTTGTCGACTTATGGGTGCAAGCTGCTTCTGTGCTTCGAGAATTTCCACAGTATTCATTTAAAGTCCTACTATTATTTTACTTAGAGCAAAAATTTGACCTCTCGCTCTAAAAGTTAATATTGTCTTTGTTCAAAAAATAGTAATCTTAACCACGGCGTTTAACTACCAAATAAGCGACAGAAATAGGTAAAATAGCGACATGAAAACCAAGTTTAGACTCCAAAGTCACCAGAGATATCCTCAGATAAAATTTGCCTATGTCGATGGTCATCACGATTTCGACTTTGACGTACATAGCCATGACTTTTCTGAACTTTTCTTAGTTGTGAGTGGTAGTGGAAAGCATACGGTAGCTAGCCACACTTACCCTTTAAGTACAGGAGATGTATTTGTTATTAATGGGGATATTGAACATGGATTTTGTGAAGTAAATAAACTGAAGATTGTAAACTTGATGTTTGATACGGCATTGCCTTTTTTTGAGGTCCCTTCAATGCGTCAAATGCCAGGTTATCAAGCGCTTTTCAAGGTAGAACCAATTGCTCGACAAGCATCTGAATATCAAGCAAAGCTTACGTTATCACTTTCTCAGTTGAAACGAATCAATGGACTTCTACAACAAATCAAATCGGAATACGACAACGCAGAACAGGGGTTTGAAATCATATTGACGAGCACAATGCAGCAACTTGCGATAGAACTTGCTCGGCGATATCAAGAACAGACCCATAGCTTACCAAAAACAACCCTGGCATTGAGCCGTGCTCTCGCACATATTGACCGTCATTACAAAGAAGTAGGATTAGATACAGAAACCATTGCGCAAGCGGCCTATATCAGCAAGCGGCAACTAGAAAGGTTATTCAGGCAGTTTTTAAATACATCCCCAAACCAATACGTCAAAGACCTTCAAATTCGACACTCGGCATCCTTATTATTAAACGACAACAAAAGCATCCAACACATTGCTGAGTCTTGCGGCTTTTCTGACAGCAACTATTTCTCCAAATGTTTTAAGGCCCAAAATGGATGCAGCCCTCGCGAATTTAGAAAGCAACATTCTTCCCATAACTCATAACCCTTTCCCCCTTAAACCTTAAACCTTAAACCTTAAGCCTTAAGCCTTAAGCCTTAAAAGATTAGATATGTCACACATAAAAAAACCGCTCCTTTCGAAGCGGTCGATGAGTATCTTTGGCAAGAACACATTTGAAACGAAACTCAAATATGGAAGACTCATAGCAATAAAAATGAAACTCTTTGTGCTGCTAGGAAAGAGCTCAACTATTGCAATAAATAGGATATCGAGAACCTTGCCCGCCCTAAAGGCAAGGCCGTCATACCACTCCCCCGGTATGCTCGATATCACTTAAGACCCGAAGGTAAAAAATTCTACCACCACATGTCAGCTTGAATACCTACAACAAAGTCGCCCTCTTTACCCGTACCATCTTGCATTTCACCATCAAGGTAAGATGCCATGAAGCGAATTTCTGGAGATGGACCGAAGCCAGAGTGCACAACTAGAGTCGGTGCTACTGTTAGCTTGTAATCATAAGAATTCTTTGACTCACCATTACGGTCTTCGTAGTTGTACATGTAACCAGCTTCGGTAGCGATAAAGAAGTTTTCTGAAATTGGGAACGTTGGTCGCACCATTGCTGATACCCAGCCGTCTGTGTCACCATTGTCAAAATCGTTGTACTGGGTTTGAAGAGAGTGGAAAATATTCACACCATTTTCAAAAAAGTACCCACCCCATGCTAAAGCACGTAGCGATACATCGTTTTCATCAACAGCCTTCAAACAAGACGTACCACAGCCCGTGCCTGTCGTTAACCAACTTTGATAGTCGCTACCAGGCTTGTACGTGTTGTAAGTCGTAAGAGTACCGCCTAAAAGGTTACCTGAACCTAAGCCTTTACCAGCCTGCGCGATGTATTTTGTAAAACCTTTATCTGACAACCCAAAGACAGACTCAGTGTGAACAATTGCCGTCATTTCATAGCCATTCTCAGCGAATGCTTCTGGGCCATTACCAAAACCTAAATCGACCATATTGTCTGGCATATACTTAGCCATAGCGTGAAGCTCAACACTGCCAAAGTTCACGCCAGCATGAAGTGCATGCATGATGTTGTTGCTGTCACCCCAGAAACTTGTATCGCCAGAGTCATCGCTTGCAATATAAGCAAAGTCCCACTTATTACCACCTAGCTCAACACCTTCAATACCAACACCAGTACCTGACATATCCGTGTAGAAAAAGTCGGTCATAAAGATGTAATTATCTTTACCATAAAAGCGCTTACCACCCCATACAACACCGGTTTCAGATACACCTTCAAACTCGACAAAAGTTTCTGCCATACCAATTTCGCTGTTGGTTGCATCGGCATTGGCACCAAGTTGGTTGGTTGCATATTCCGCATTGTTGGCTGCTGCTCGTGTTTTGATTCGAATTTTCTGACCACCGTCATTCTCAAAATTTTTCTGCAGTGCAACTTCAAAGTGGCTATCCGACTCAACACCCAATCGACCTAAACGCTCTTTAGATGCTGGGAACTTTGCTCGTTTAAAATCATCATTTTCACTGAATAGAACACCAGCACGGAAATAACCGTGAAATTCAAATCCATCCGATTTTTCGGCATGTACAGCAGGTGCAGTAGACAAGCCAGCTGTAGCGACTAAACAAGCAAGGGTAAGCTTAGAAAGTTTCATAATAACTCCATGTTCCAAATTATACTTTCACAAAGAAAGCGCTTTCTTTATTTTTCTTAAAAAAACCAATCGAACAGATTTAAAGAAGATCAAATCTAAGCCCACATTCACTATGCACTCTTAACCTTATTGGCTTTAACCGCTCAGTTGGTATGGAAAGAGTATAAATCGATCTCGTGAATATAAACCGTGATCAACCCCACCAAAGAAAGCGCTTTCTTATGCGTAAGTCACAAAAATAGAGATGTTAAGTATTTTGTTTGAACAATCATGGAACCAAGTAAAATATCACTGTTCACATATTAAGGACGAATTGCTCCGTTCAAACACTCAGAACCTGTTTCGAATGACACCGTCGGTTGTCTTCCTCAAATAATCGTCGAAATAAAAAAGGGAACATACATTGTATGTTCCCTTTATATTCAGAATTTTATTCAAACCCTTTTGTTAAAACGCTTACTTTTCAAATCGAATATTGTCTAGTTTAAAACGCATTTCTCCTTGAGGCTCAAACACTAAAAGGTTAGTGATCATTTTTGGATCAGCTTGATTCCCACCAGCAAAACGGTTGTCTCTCTTTAAAATGTCAGCTATTGGAATACGTACCGTCTTCCATTCATTCATTGCTGATAGCGGCACGGTATAGTCACTTGTTTTCGGCCAGCCACTGTCCATCTTAACCAGTAGTTCAACCCCGTCGGCCATACTCTCAACTTTCAAATCAAAGACCAGTTCACCCGTTTCTTGCCAATGTGTCACATCCGTTACAGGAGAACGAAAATAGATATTTCCTGATCCTTCATTCTTATTCACTTGTAGCACTGTTCCACGATCTGGTTCGCTCACTTCTTGATAGTCAACAATATCCAATGGGTCATAACTTGCATAAGCCAAGCTTGCGTTAAGAGTTTCGGTAAAAATCTCCAACGTTGGTCCATCAGCATAACTATCATCGGTTGCTAAGATCTCTGGAGCTTCGTGCCCTATTACTTGTATTGCATGTTCAGAGCGACTTGCACACCCTTTTCCTTTCCAACGATCAACCTTACAACGGTATACCTTTACTGAATCAACTAGCATTGTTTTCGGAAACAAACCTTCGTCGATGCCTTTATCATTTGCGTTTGCTGACCACGCTCCACCGACAGCCAAGTTCAATAACAAATGAAACTTTTCATCAAACGGAGCTGCTCCACTCGCATTAATGAGTTCCCCTTCTTCCGCTTCATATTGGCTGTACCAGCCCTCTTGAGTTTGAGTCGCGTAATGAATATTGTCTACATACCAACGAATTTCACCTTCTTCCCACTCAATCGCGTATGTATGGAAGCCCTCAGTAGGGTTCACACCATTTGGCAATGTCGCGGCCTGCCCTTTATAAACATTGTCTGGCCAATTTCGTCCGTAATGTAACGTCCCGTAGACTCGGCTCTCTAGATCATCATTTTTCACTCCCGCCGCATCTGAAAGTGTGTTTAGGTTAACCGCTTCCATAATATCGATTTCGCCAGAAGCTGCCCATGTGCCATATTTATTGTCGGTTGGCAGCATCCAAATTGCGGGCCATGAACCTTGTCCACCAGGTAACTTTGCTCTGATTTCATAACGGCCATATTTGGTGTCACGCTTGTCTTTTGTGCTAAGCCTCGCAGAAGTATAAGGGAGTGTCTTAGTTGCTCCGCCAATCGTACCTTCAGCATTGTCAGGCCCAGTATGACTTTGCTTCAGCGCGACAATGTGTAAAAAGCCATCTTTAACAAATGCGTTATTGGGATCATCCGTGTAGCACTGTTGTTCATTGTTCCCGCCCCCCCAACAGTTCACTTCTAATGACCAATTACGTTTATTTATTTGCTCGCCTTCAAACTGGTCTTCCCATACCAATAGCCAGTCTGGACTTAAAGTAACTGGAGCATGGGATAGCACGATCGGTTTTTCAGTTTGAGCTAAGTCCGGACTTTCGGATACCGGCAGCTCTATCGCCGTGCAGCCAGACATCAAAGCGGCAGAAATAAAAGACGTTAATATCTTTACCTGATTGGTTAGATGTTGCATTACAACTCCTTGTATCACGACTTTCAATGCAGGCGACACGTAATGTCGGCACCCATAAAAGAAAGTCGATTAGTGAATAACTCCGCGAGAATGGATCTAATATGAATATGCCATGCACGACTTTTTCAAAATGAGTATATAAAAGTGCATAGTTCAAAAAAGAGACAACGCTCACTTTAAGAAAGCGCTTTCTTGTTGGGTTTCACATTTTGCTAAAGTTCATTGCGGTTTATATAGATTCCCAAGAATTTTCATAACCCGATTATCTGCGATAACGCCCTGGTAGCCATTTATTCTCAGACTTCTATTTTATCTAGTTCATAACTAAGATCAGAAAAACAGATTCACTTTCACTACAACAACAAAGAAAGCGCTTGCTTGATATTTAATCGAGTATATGAAAATATTCGTTACCTTACTTTGTATGCTTGACCTTCAAATTTAGCGTTAAGCAGTTCAGAGTTTTTAAATATTAATCATTGGATTACTAGGCTCTTATTGATCACGAAGGTAATATAGCTTAGTTCACTCCTTGTAGAGATAAGGCCACTACCATTGATCACCATTAAAGAAGTATCTGAACTTGCTCAAGTTTCTCAATCAACCGTCTCACGAGCATTAAATGGTCACCCTACGGTAAAGGAAGCCAATCGCGAAAAAGTATTCAAAGCTATTGAGCAACTGGGCTACAAGCCTAATGCGTTTGCACAAGCTCTAGCCTCCAGTCGTTCAAATAGCATTGGCATGCTAGTTGGTTCGCTTGATGGGCCTTTCTATGGACCATTAATGCATACAGCCGAAGATACCGTTCGCCAAAATAATATTCACTTAATCGTTACAAGTGGCCAGGAATCACGAACCAAAGAGCTCGATTCTATCCAGTTTTTGCAATCTAAACTTGTGGATGGCCTCATTGTTCACTCAGACAAGCTCAGTGATGACGAACTGATCAAAATCGCGAAAGACAGTGAAACAATGATTGTTCTCAACCGTTTTATTCCTGAGATTTCTGATCGCTGTATTTACATTGATAATGAGCTTGGTGGCTACCTTGCAACGAAGCACTTACTTGAAAATGGGCATAAAAAAGTCGCTTGTATCACAGGCCAGTTGAGTAAAGTTGATAGTAGAGATCGCTTTCAAGGATATCGAAATGCCTTGTTAGAGTTCGGTATCGAATACGACGCAGGGCTGTTTGTAGAGGGACGCTTTGATCATCAAGGCAACCACGAAACTGCGCGACGCTTGTTAGACCGAGACCCTGAGATCACCGCGATTTTCTGTCAAAATGACAACATCGCGCTTGCTGTATATGACGTAGCAGCAGAGCGAAACCTCATTATTGGGCGAGACCTTTCAGTCGTAGGCTTCGATAACGATACTCATAGCCAGCATATTCGTCCTCGCTTATCGACGGTCGACTTTCCAGTTCATGAGATGGGAGAAGAAGCTGCAAAAGGTGTTTTATCGTTAATTAATAAACGCGACTACCCATTGAAGCACAAACTAACCCCGACATTGATTGTAAGAGAGTCCGTGGCTAAGCTTTGATTTTTGTATATCAAGCACCCCATTTTTTACACTTAAAAGAAAGGCTCTAAGTATTCACTTAGAGCCTTTTTATTTCACTTTAAATTAGAATTAGAGTAACTGGTGCTTTGACAACACGACAACGACTTTCTCAATAAGACCACTACGAGAAAAGAGCTGTGAAGCCATTTCATGGTTTAGCGTTAACGATGCAAATGCCTCACTTGTTCCGTCTTTAAACTGAACTTCAATACCCTGTGTTGGCTCATCATTGAGTTGGTAAATAAACGGTACCTGACAGTAAGTAAAAGCCAGTTGCCCAGCCTGAACAATAAAGCTCTGCATTTGTCCTTCAATATTTTGGCAGTCAAAAGTCGCCGCTTTTTGTAAGAACTCTTTAGGACTAAGAAGTGAAGGGTTAATTACAATTGTGCCATCAACGACCTCTAGACCTAGCTCTCCAAAACGAGTAATCACTTCTTCCTTAACTTGCCCTGTCATCCCTGGCTGCTGTGCTCCAGAGTGCTTTGGCGTATGAGAATACGGATCCGTCGGAAACGCACCGTAGTTTTCCGGCGTTTTGTTGAAACCAATACCAGCTCTCACTTTGTAATAGTAATCCGCTAATTTAAGAGTTTCCTGGCTATTAGAGTCCATACTCCAAGCATGCTGATAGTTTTCTTGCACAGCTAGCAGCAACTTAGAAACCATATGCCAATAGATACAACCTAAACCTTCATAACCAAACATGGTTCCCGAACGCCCAGTAAAGGCTTTATGGTTGAATACACGCTCATACAAACTAGATACATGACAAAATTCATCATCACTAATTGACGGGTAATCGGCTTTAATTTCATCAATCGCAGCCTGAAGGAAACCTTTGTTTTCAAAGCTTGAATTGAAGTGGTAAGAACCTTTGCTGTCTTGGTTTACTAATCGGTTATCTTTGGCAACAACCATCATGCTTAACAATTTGCTCTGGTCAATGTCTTTAGCGTCTAAACAGTTTTTGTCCATAAAAGAAGCCAGCTCACGGTCAGGGTAAAGCATGAAGCTATTTTGATCAGCACGATACATGTCACTGGCAAACAATTTATCCAACAACTCAACCGCTTGTTTAGATGATAATAGACCCGAGCTCAATACTGCAACTTGCCCTTCTAGCATAGGGTAAAGCTCTTCAACCATTAAGCTCTCACCAGAACAACTCAAGATGTTATACGCATTGTACAAACCGTCTTCACGCAAGTTGTTTGCAATCGTAGAATCTAGGACTTTTAAGCTCGCGCCCATCAATTGAACAATCGCTTCTTTCTCAACTTTCGTTTTCCCTGAGAATCCATTTACTCGGTACACGCGCTCACGATAATTAGCAGCGGATTTAGCCAGCTTAGTCAGCATTGCTTTACGCGTTTGACGAGTGACCGTATCTTGACGAATCTCTGTATTTGCCTCTGAAACGATCTGTGTAACAGAAGACATCCACTCAAACACTTCTTTGGAAATACTGTATGACGATGGTGACTTCTCTAACAGGCGCTGCATAAAGGCAACATAGCGACGCATGTAGTACAAGGTTACCATTGAGAGGCCGTTGCCAACGATAGCGTTGTTTGCATCATTCCATTCTGGACGTTGTGTATTGAGCCAAATACCACCATCAAGCACTAAGTTACTCAATTTCGCCAATAAAGGGACGAGTATCTTCTCCATTAAGTTGACCATATAAACTTCTTGGTCACCCGTCATCAACAAGCGACCGTCACTGCCTAAGCTCTTTACACGTTGCTCTGTCAATTCCTGCAAGTCTTGGTTGAACTCTACGGTATCTTTAGGGTTATCAAAGAGGCCTTGAACTCCACAAAGCTCGTAAGGCACGTTGGCATAACTAAAAATGTCACTCTCTAGTAATTCGATAAGATCGCTTTGCTCAAATTTGTCTGCTAACTCAAGGAATTTTAATAGATAAATGATTTGATGATCGCCCCAGTAACCAATGTTACTCCAAGGATCATCCGCCTCTAACAGCTCCCAATCTACACCATCTTTAGTAATTCGATACGGATTGTAACCATCCACCGTTGAAGCATTAACAAACTTAGAGATGAATGATTTGATGAACCCTGGATAACTAAGAGCCATCGCTTCCCAGTTTTGGAAAATATCACGCCAGTTGCCTTGATAAGAAAGTAAGCGTTCGCCATTTTCATCTTTAAGCTTAATCTCATAGTGGTTCCAAGGGCGACTAGGGTCACCATGACGACGTCCAAAAGTAAGCGGTAGATACTCGTAGCTCAATCGAACTAATTGAGAATCCCCTGTCGCTTTAGCGCGCGAAACTAATTCAGAATGGCTGAAAACATCCCCTAACTGATCAAAAAAGTCTTGATGGCGGCCAGCTACCTGAGAGTTGGCCTTTTCCATAGTTTTAACTACGTCAACCTTTTCTAACATATAGCCGTTTTCAAACACGCCACCACGCATGTTATTGAACAACACATTGGCATAATGGTGAACGCTGGTATTTTCTTCAGCTGTTATTTGCCACGCATCCGCGCCAGACATTAATGTGATCAATTCATCTTGATTATCTGCAACGCTCTTTTCTAAAGCTAGTGCTAGGTTAGCAGGAACAGAGAGCTCAGATTGAAGCTGACAGATATCGGAATGAGTCTTGTCTATATCAGCGACAATCGACCAAACTTTGGTTTGATGTGCTCGCAGCGTCAGAGACTTATGAACTAAATAGCTCCCTCTAACCCCTTTCGTTAAAGGTTCACTTTTAACCGCTCGACCTTTTCTGAACGCATTAACTTGAGCACTCGTCAATAAAATTTGGCTGCTTTCCGTTTCTAAGCTGAAGACTGTCGTCGCTAGCAAAGATTCAGCAGGGTCGGCTCTATCGCTCAATTTCGCGTACATGCTGAACAGAGCTAATGAACTACCATCAACTTGTTCATTCCACTTGTACGCATCAACTAATGCACTTCTTGTTTGGAGAGCTGATAACGGAGCGCCTGAAGGAAGTATATTTTGTAAGCCATCTAGTGCTTCGACTTTACGCTCAAAGCTCGCGAGGTTGGTCAGTTTTGAACGACGAATAAAGCCGTATTTTTCACTCGTATTCCAGCTGTATTGGAACTGTAGTTGCAAAGTATGGTTTATCTCTTCAAATACAATCTTGTCTCCAATCGTATTTTTATAAAGATTGCGTTCAACATCAAAAATACCATCATGGAATGTATTAAACGGTTCCCAAAGTACAACCTTGTCGCCATGTTCAATACGGAAGATGGATTTTGAGCCGGTGTTTTCCGCATTTTCATGAATATGGTCAACAGACTTGTAAGGAAAAAGCGCATTTTCCGGACGAATGCGTCCAGCTGAAAGGCTGCCTGTTGATGAAATAAATAACCAGTGATCGCTCGACGATACAACGCTAATAAAGAATGGCGTCATTTGGTCAACATTAGAGATTTGGTAGTAACGCTCACCATCTAAATCAACGAACTTGCCATCGACCTCTGGTGTTGAGTTGTAGTCTTGTTTCATATCAAAATTCCAAAAAATTCTTACACTTAAACTTTGAAAGCGCTTTCTTTTGCGTTTCAAAAAGGATTTAAAGTTTACAAATGATGACAACGAGCAAAATGCTCTTCTGCAATTTGAGTCGGTTCTGGTATTGATTGCGTGCAAAGTTTATCGGCTTTCATACAACGGCTTGCGAACGGGCAACCTACGCTACTTGGCTTCCAAGAAGGGATATCGCCTTTTTTCACGTTCATGTCACGCTTGCCCGATTTACCGACTTCTGGCACTGCTGACAACAACAACTGAGAATACGGATGTTGTGGGTTCTGAGTGACGTTGTCGCTATTGCCCCATTCGACCATATGTCCTACATACATCACCGCCGTTTTCTCAGCAAAATAACGCGCTGTCGCAATGTCATGAGTGATGTACATGAACGAAATACCATGCTTATCCTTCAAGTCAGCCATTAGGTTTAAGATTCCTAACCGCACAGACACATCAAGCATAGAGATAGGTTCATCAGCTAGGATAACTTCAGGGCTAACAGCAATTGCGCGTGCAATTGCGACACGCTGTCGTTGTCCACCACTTAGTTCATGGGGGTACTTCTCTGCGGTCTCTTTAACTGGTGTAAGCCCAACCATTTCAAGCAATTCATAAACGAGGTTCGGAATCGCTTCTTTTTCTGCTCGTTTATGGATAAGTAATGGTCGCGCAATATGGTGGTAAATCGTATGTACAGGATTCAACGAGCCAAACGGGTCTTGAAAAATCATTTGCACTTGGCGTGCATATTCAAGCTCACCATATTTTTCAATATAATCAGACAGAGGCTCACCTTTGAATTCGATATCTCCAGCCGTCTTATCGTAAATTCGGGTAAGAATTCGAGCTCCTGTGCTTTTCCCTGAGCCAGATTCGCCAACAATCGCTAATGCTTCTCCTTTACGAAGATCAAATGAAACATCATTTACGGCTCGCATCATATTGCTTTTGACTGACTGGCCAAGTGGGAAATCTTTTACCAAATTCTTAACTGATAAGATAACTTCGCTTTTATCAACGTTCTTTAAAGTATTCATAATCTTTCGCTCAAACTAGGTGACAAGATACGTGATGCCCAGTCGCAATAGCGCCCAAACGAGGCTCACTTTTAATGCACATTGAAATGCATTCGCCACATCGCTCTTGGAAGTTACATCCTTGAGGTGTATCCAAAAGGTTGACAGGATTCCCAGGGATCCCGTAGAGACGTTCTTTTGGCCCATGAATAGTCGGGAATGAAGAGATAAGCCCTTTTGTATAAGGATGCTTAGGTTCACTAAATACCGTTTTCGCATCACCTAATTCAATAAGGTTACCCGCATACATCACGCCAATTCGATCAGCAATTTCGCCCATGAGGCTTAAGTCGTGACTAATAAACAGAATAGAGAAGCCAAACTTACTCTTAAGCTCATACAGTTCATTCAAGATTTCACGTTCAACCACTACATCAAGTGCCGTTGTTGGCTCGTCCATGATGATCAGTTTAGGTTCCAGCGCCAAAGCAATCGCAATAACAACTCGCTGACGCATACCTCCACTCAGTTGATGGGGAAAGCTCGACATTCTGTCGCCATGAATCCCAACCGTTCCTAACAGCTCGACCGCACGATCGTGAGCCTGTTTATAAGGTATTTTTCTGTGCGCTAGAATAACGTCCGTTAGCTGCTCACCGATGGTAATGACAGGGTTAAGTGAGTTCATTGCGCTTTGAAAAACAATAGAAACGTCATTCCAACGGAAGTCACGTAACTGCTTGTTATTCATCTTTAAAACATCCTGCCCTTTGTAGAGTATTTCACCCTCAGAGATAAGCGCTGGTGCTTTGTGTAGGCGTGATATAGCAAAAGCCAATGTACTTTTACCGCAACCAGACTCACCGGCAATACCGAGCGTTTCACCGGGCGCAATGGAAATACTAACGTCATTAACGGCTCTTGCTACGCCATTAGGAGAAACGTAATCAACACACAGGTTATTAATTTCTAATAGATTGCTCATTATAGGCCTCGGCGTTTATCTGCTTCTTTTTTAAGTTTGTGCCACAGTTTGATGTGTGGGCCCGTACGTAATTTAGGGTTGCTCACTTGGTCAATTGACATGTTAATCAATGCGAGTCCACCACCAGTAATCGCTAACGCCAATGCAGGAACCAGCATTTCCCACCACGCTCCGGTATATAACGATGAAGAGGTCTGTGCCCAATACAGCATAGAGCCCCAACTCACTTCTGTTGCATCACCTAAACCTAAAATACCTAGACCAGCTTCAGAGCCCATTGCGTAGATAACCGTGCCTAGGAACCCGCCAAAAACAATCGAAACTAAGTTTGGTAAGATCTCTACTAAAATAATGCGGATTTTTGATTCACCCATAACTTCTGCAGAAATGATGAATTCTTTGCTTCTAATTGCCATGGTCTGTGCACGAATCACCCTAGCTCCCCAAGGCCAGGAGGTTATTCCTAACAACACGGTAATAACCAGCGAACCGACCTGCCCTAAGAATGCGGCGAGAACAATCAGCAAGGGCAACTGTGGAAACACAAGAAATACGTTAGTAACGAAGTTCAAGCGTTCATCGACTTTTCCACCAAAGTAACCAGATGAAACCCCGACGAGCACTGCTATTGTCATCGCGATTACGCCCGCAGAGATCGCAACAGTAAGCGACTTTCTTGCTCCAAATAGAACCTGGCTATATACATCACGCCCGCTACGAGTAGTGCCCATAATATGCTCAGAACTTGGTGCAATATGTGGACGTGCTACGCGCTTTTCTGGATTATGAGTCGATAATACAGGCGCAAATAACGCCCCAGCTAAGACAATCGTAAGTAAAAAAGTACCTACAATGGCTGGAGGGTTACCGTAGAAAAATGCGTAAGCTTTACCGAGAGTTTTCTTTACGTTTTTCCACGACCATTTTGGCTCACGTACTGGCATATTCGGCTGGTTAGCGGTTTTTTGAGTATCCATTAAATTATCCATCATGCGCCTCAGTTCGAGATTCTAGGGTCAAGCCAGACATATAGAAGGTCGGCAATAAAGTTAGCGGTCAGTACCGCTGTCACCAAGATAAGAAGAATGGCTTGGATAAGTGGGTAATCACGAGCAACTATGCCTTTAAGAAGGATGTTCCCCAAGCCTTGGTAGTTAAAAACCACTTCGGTCATGATTGAGCCTGCGAATGAGAATCCGATTGCCATTGCAATAGCGGTCGCAACAGGAAGGATGGCATTTCGACCAGCATAGCGAGACATAACACGATAACTACTCAAGCCTTTGGCCTCAGCCATCGTTACGTAATCTTCACCCAACACATTGATCATCGCATTACGCATATTGAAGACCCATGTTGCGATCCCAACCAGGACCATAGAGCCCATAGGCAACACAGCGTGTTTAGCCACACTAGAAATAAACTCCCATGTAAAACCTGGCTCTAGCGATGGGTCATAAGTGTATGCCAAAGGTAATAGTTCGAGTTTTAAACCGAAGAAATAGAACAACAGTAACGCGGTCACGATGTACGGGAAGTTACTAATAAATGCCAAAACTGGCGGAACAATTTGTCCAAATAGCCCTTCACGTCGATACGATGCATACGTACCAATACTGACACCAATGATAAGAGCAACAATCAGCGAACCAAGCGCTAGGAACATAGTCCACGGCAGTGCCATAGCAAGGACATCTGAAACACTTACAGGAAACATAAGCACTGAAGGTCCCAGATCAAGAGTGAATACGCTTTTCATATACGCGAAGTATTGTTCGAAAACATTGCCATCAACAAAACCGTACATTTCACGAACAGCATCCATTTGAGCAGGATCCATTCGACCTTGAGCTGCAGCGAAAAGAGCATCAACAGGATCTCCTGGCATTAGGCGAGGCAACATGAAATTAAACGAGATAGCGATTAAGAAAGCGGTAAAATAGAAGCCAAATCGGCGAATTAAAAACGACATAAAAATCTTTTAACCTAGGGGCTACAACCTAAGCTGTAGCCCTCTCAAAAATAACTTACTTAAGGTGTAGATTGTTGAGAATTATTACTCTCTTACCACCGTCGTACCATACTGGCTGTACGTATGGGTCTTTTTCACTTGGCCAACCAACAATATGTTTAGTACTGTATTGGAACCAAGTTGGGTTAGAAAATAGAGGGATAAAGGGAAGGTTTTCAGCCGTAAATTCCTGAAGTTCACTCAACACTTTCTCTTGCTGCTCTGCATCACCAATTTTGCCGAAGCTGTCGATCAATGCGTCGATTTCTGGTGAATTAACACCGTGACCAGCATGCCAAGTTTTTCCGATTCGAGACGTTGAGAAGTACTCTTGGTACGCCAAGATTGGATTTGTCGCGACCATTGACCAGTTAATTGACATGGTATATTTGCTTTCTTTCAAATTGCTGTCATATACCGCCCAATCCACAGTCTTAACGTTTGCTTTCACACCCACTTCTTCAAAGTATTCAGATACCATCTGAACCACTTGGATCCAGTCGGTCCAACCGTTTACAACCTCGATATCAAACTCAACCGTTTCCCCGTTTGCTTTGTCGCGGAATCCATCACCGTTTTTGTCAACTAAGCCCGCTTCATCAAGTAAAGCGTTTGCTCTTTCAACATCGTACTTAGTTAGATAACCATATTTCTTAGATACATTTTTATCAATGTGCGTTTCGTATAGCTCACCGATGCCACCAGCATTGAAGTTTGCGGTCGGATAACCGTAAGCAGCAATATCAACGATGGTTTCACGATCAAGAGCCATAGAAAGTGCTTGTCGTACTCTTAGGTCATCAAATGGCGCTTCTTTGGTATTTACGTAAAGGTGGATAGCATCATTCGCTGGATACCAAAAATGGTTATTTTCTTTATCCATATCGACAAATGTTGACTCAACGTCAGCAATAAAATTTGAACCCCAATCAATCTCACCTTTGATTAAGGCAGGTTGGATCTGAGAGTTGTCATTGTAAGAACGGAAGTTGATGCAATCTAAATAAGGTCTATTTTCTAAATAGTAATTTGGGTTTCGGCACAGCTCCATCTGTTGCGGTTTAATGTATTTAACCGTCGTCATTGGGCCACTACCTACCGGGTTAAGGTTGGTAAACGTTGTCAGCTCTTCAACTTTCGACCAAATATGCTTTGGTACAATATGGTAACGCTCTAAGTTCCAAGCAAATGTAGAATCCGCTTCCGTCAGCTCAAACACGACGGTTCGCGCGTCAATAGATTTGATTTCTTTTAAATTACCTGAAGACCAAATACCTTTCTGGTCAAAAGCTGGTGCCTCTTTAGTCAACATAAAGCTAAAAACAACGTCGTCTGCAGTTAACTTTGAACCATCAGACCACTTCAAATTCTCTCGTAACTTAAGCGTCAATGTTTTCAGGTCAGTTGAATACTCAACCGACTCAGCCAGGCGATAATCAACATCACCTGTCATGTTGTTGAATACGACCAATGGCTCAAACATTACCCCATGCAGCAAGTCTTTAGTTGTATAAGGGTTAAAGTTTTCAACAAAGCCAGTATTGATAATTGGCACCGTTAGTGTGCCACCCTGCTTAACTTCATCTGCTTGTACAGAGGCTCCGAATAAAGCTCCAATGGCGAGCGAAGCAATCAATGTCTTTTTGTGCATCACGTTGTCCTTTTAATGATAATAACCAGAAAGAAAGCGCTTTCTTTTAACTTTAAAAAAGGGGGTGTTTTCGTATTCACTATCGGCAACTCGCATCAAGAAACCGCTTTCTTTAGGTGGATAATAAGCCGATAGAATGATTCTTCAACTTACATTTCGGTGAAACGAACCATAGATCACAAATTTAGAATAGATTGAGAATAGAAATACACAACAGTGCCATTCGTCACATTAATTGTTCACTAACACGAAAAACAATTTAAAAACAATAAGTTAAAATTCACTAATGGTACCCCCATGGTCTTTCCTAATCGTCGAACCTCTAACCCATCAATGAACTTATGTGCTTTCTTTAAAATAGCCTTTCCGTCGCGATTCTCAACATACATAGACTGTATCTATGTATGATTCTCTCAAAAACAAAAGAAAGCGTTTTCTTGGACGCTAAACCTATGTCAGCATACCAGTCATAAAATGTAAGTTCCCCCTTAGGACAACTATGTTTAACTTTTGGAATGGCAATAAATCAGGTAAAAGACAGCACTATGAGTTGGAGCTAATTCATAGCTTGTTGAATTGGGATCCGAACGAACCTATTGTCGTTCACAGCGATAATACAGACTTTCCAAGAGCTGAGGATGAAGGAAATATATTCCGCAAGAATTATGATGTACTCGTCACGGTGGCGGGAAACCGTAAATTTGCTGATAAGCCTGCAATCAAACTCAACTCTCCAATTTGTAAAGGCTTATTAGGACACCGTATCCTGATAATTAGGGAACAAGATCAACCCACATTCCATAATATCAACAGCAATAAACTGAAATCACTTATCGCTGGAATTCCTGCGACATGGGCTGATGCTGAGCTGTTTAGAGCAAATGGATATCGAGTACTAGAGCAAGGAACGTTACCAGAGATTCTGAAACTTCTCTCAGATAAAAAATGTGATTATGTGTCACTCGGAGCCAATGAAGTTGAAAGCATATACCAAGAACATACCTATTCCCTGGATGGGTTAGTCATAGAAAAAAGTATTATGCTTTATTACCCTCTTCCTCTGGTCTTCTATGTCCACCCAGACAAGGCTCAACTGGCTCAATTACTTGAGGACAAACTGCAAGACTACAAACTCAGTGGTGATTTCGAGCTATTGTTTAACCAACATTTCGGGGACGTAGTGAGATCCATTGGATTAGAACATCGCAAAGCTATTAACCTCGTAAATAAGGAGCTACCGCCAGAGCTAAGGTCATTTAAGTCTCAATTCATCTCGTGATTATAAATAGAGGAGACTTAAAACCATGCACCTAGATTTACAACATTAGGTGCATCCGCTTTATGCTCCTAATGTCGATATCATCAAACCATAGGCAAGATAACTAACGGCTTGCTTTTACATATAGCGGTGGATACTTAAGTCATCAGTTTTAATATCACTAGCTGAGCCACTGACCACGCTTGCCAAGATCTTTCCTGAGCCACATGCCATTGTCCAACCTAATGTCCCATGTCCAGTATTTGTAAATAGGTTCTTGATAGGCGTCTTACCGATAATAGGCGTACCATCCGGCGTCATTGGTCTTAACCCAGTCCAGTATTCAGCCTTAGAAAAGTCACCCGCTTGTGGGAAAAGATCTTTAATCACCATATCAATCGTGGCTTTGCGTTTTTCAGGGATAAGGTAATTAAACCCCGCAAGTTCTGCCGTCCCTGCAATGCGAATACGATCATCAAATCGCGTCATCGCTACCTTGTAAGTTTCATCCATCACAGTCGAGGTTGGTGACTTATCTGCATTCACGATCGGTAGTGTTAACGAATACCCTTTCACTGGATAAACCGGGATAGACAAGTCGACTTGTTTCAACAGTTCTCGAGAATAGCTTCCTGAAGCGACCACATAAGCATCCGCTTTGAACTCGCCTTGAGTCGTTGTAATACTCTCAATGGTTTGATTCTGATGATTCAAACTTACCACTTCGGTATTAAACACGAACTGAACGCCGAGTTGCTTGGCTTTTTCGGTCAAGGTTAAACAGAACTGATGACAATCACCGGTTTCATCGTGTGGTAAATACAGGCCGCCCACCAGCTTGTCTTTAACGTCTGCTAAACCAGACTCCACTGACAGACACTGTTCAACATCAAACAGCGAGTGTTCGATTCCACTCTCTGTTAATAGCTTCATATCCTGCTGAATAGCGTCCAATTGTTTTTCGCTTCTGAATACTTGCAAGGTGCCTTTCTGCCGGCCCTCATAAGCCAAATCTTCACTGATTCTTAGATGAGTCAGGCAATCTCGGCTGTAGTTAGCGACTCGTAACATCCGCGATTTATTCTGTGCGTACTTGGCTTCATTACAGTTGGCGAGCATCTTAGTCGCCCAAGACATTAACTCTGGAGAAAGAGAAGGCTTCACTTTAAGTGGCGCATGTTCTTGGGTAAGCCATTTCATCGCTTTCAAAGGGATGCCCGGTGCCGCCCATGGTGATGAATAACCGTAAGAAATTTGCCCGGCATTCGCAAAACTGGTTTCTTTGCCACTGCTATCTTGACGATCGATAACCGTCACCGAGTGGCCCTCTTTCGCCAGATACCAAGCACTGGTCAAGCCAATCACACCGCTGCCAATTACAATTACTTCCATTCTCTTCCCCTAATGCCCGACAAAGCCAAAACCAGCCGAACACAACTGTCAGTGTAAAACTCGTTTCGTTAATGGTTTGTAACTTATTCCGCACGTGTTGACTTAACAATAGAGAGAGCGTTGACAAAAACTCAATTCGACTTAAAAACGAATTCGGCAGTTTGAAAGTGTGATATTGGCGGTATTTGAAAGCTTAGGTAGGAGTCGCTAAGTAAATCAACTAAGCCTAGATATTATAAGCGTCATGGCTTAAGAAAGTGGCGTTCTCGAGTAAGAAATCCAACAAGGTTTCGGCTTGTAGCGTAAGTGCACGGCCTTTCAAAGATTGAACCTTAACCGTCGCCTTCGATAGCATCTCCAACTCGGTCGCAACCACTTCAATCTGCCCTGACTTTATTTCATCGATCACAGTGAGCTTAGGCATAAAGGTGACGCCCAACCCTGCTGAAACGAAGTTAGTCAGTGCCGTGACTGAGTTAGTTTGAAGTTTTGGCTGCAAGGTAAGATGGGAAATTTGTTCAGCCTGCTTTACTAGCCTCCCCATACCGGTCGAGTTATCGATCAAGGCGAGAGAAGCGTCTTGAATATCTTGCATTACCACTGGTGCATCTTTCATCGTAAGGAAGTGCCCCTTCGGAGCAATCAATTCGAGCGGATGACTACGCTCGACGTGTGAATGCAGTTTAGGATGAGGTGCAGACGCATAGGTGATCGCGAAATCTATCTGTTGATCTTCTAACATTTTCACGGCATCCAATGCACCTGCAATTTCAATCGATAAATTGATATCAGGGTATCGAGCCATGAAGGTTTGCATCGGTTTAGAGACCAAGTTAGTAATAAATCCTTCTCCAATCGCGATGCTAACATTACCGCCCTTGAGGTTTTTAAGCTTGGTTAGTCGAGCAAGCACAGCGGCCTCTCCACGAACAATGGAACGGTAGTAATTCAGCAGTTCATTACCCGCTTCGGTTAACAGTGATTGGCGGTTGTTGCGCTCCCATACTTTCATTTCCGCTTGCGCTTCTAACTGTGTCAACATCCGACTCATCGCGGCAGGGTCAACGTTCATCATCTTAGATGCCTTACGTAACGACCTGTATTTTGATAACGCGTTTAAGTACTCGAGAGCACGGATATTAAAGTGGTGCATTCAACTTCCTTGTAATTCAACTGACACTTAATCAAGCGTCTCACAAATTTGCTGCGAACATATATCCCAATTTATCAAGATCGTAATTGCTCTTACTAACTTGTGCACCGAGTCACTTCAAGACATCACATCAAAGGCTGATATACGTGTTTTAGCTTGCTGTCGATAAAACAAAGGCGACGACTTTCGTCATCGCCTTTGTGGTCATTATCCCGATGTAAACCTCAAGCAGTCAATAACCGGTCACTTCACTACAGACCAACAAAGAAACTGATCACCAATGCGTTGATCAAATCAACAAAGAAACCACATACTAATGGCACCACAATGAATGCTTGTGGGCTTGCGCCATATCGATGAGTTACTGCGGTCATGTTCACAATTGCTGTTGCGGTCGAGCCTAGAGTGATACCACCGAAGCCTGAACATATCACCACAGAATCGTAGTTTCTTCCCATCAAGTAATAAACGACAAACACAGTAAACAACAGGGAAAGCAAGATCTGGATACTCATGACAACAGAGATATAGCCAAACAGTCCATCGAGATCCCAGATACGCAACCCCATCAATGCCATGGTCAAGAACATGCCTAAACAAATATCAGAGATCATCGCTAAGCCTTTGCGGCCTTGAGCGATTTTCTCTTGTGTACGACGTTTCTTAAACAGTGCGCGACCAACGTTTCCGATTAGGATACCTGCGATCAAACAGCTAACGAATAACGGCAGTTTTAGGCCCATCGAGTCGATAACTTCACTCAAGCTGTAACCCAGCATTAGTGTTAAGTTAAGAATCAACCACGCCCACAGAACGCCGTAGTGGCTAAGCTCTGTTTTTGTTTCACTCTCTTGGAATGCACCAACCGTAACCTCTTCTTCATTAGAAGGGCTTACTTTGTGTTTATTGAGCAGGTAGTTCGCAATCGGACCACCAATCACACACGCTGCAATTAAACCAACCGTGTTTGAAGCGACACCAAGTTCGAGCGCGTTAGCAATACCAAACTCTTCCACAAACATTGGCGCCCAAGCTAACGTTGTGCCTACGCCGCCTATCAAGCTAACAGACCCAGATAGCAAGCCTGCTTTCGCATCCATTCCAAAGCCAGAAGCGACTGCCATTCCGACTACGTTTTGCAACACGATAAAAATGGCAGCAAGACACAGTAGGATGAACAACGGTCGCCCGCCTTTAATCAGTGTTTTAATATCCGCTTGGAGCCCGATGCCAGCAAAAAAGTAGAGAAGCAAAAAGTCTCTGACATCTAGGCTAAAAGTGATTTGGATTTCAAAAATATAGTAAAGCGCCGCTACGGTCGCTGCGCAGACAAAGCCACCAATCACAGGCTCTGGCAGTGAATACTTTCTTAATACTTCAGATCGCTCGATCAAACCTTTACCGATAAACAGTAATGAAATCGCGATCGTAAAAGAGAGCATTGGAGAAACTAGGGTTTCTGTCATGAGGTTATGGATTCCTAATAGTTAGATTATTCATAATATTGCGTACTATTAATAATCTAGGTTCACGCCAAAAAATCAAGCGATTATCTATGATAAAAACACCTAATATGGTTAATTCTGCGACGGTATTAATAGAGATTATAACTATAAAGCAATGATTAAAGGAACGGATATTAGGGAGGTATACAGATGAGGTGGGATATAGAGGCTCTAAATCGAGTAGGAGGAG